>NZ_JBEOPU010000008.1:0-249146 GCF_040310405.1 Pseudomonas sp. E45-MNA-CIBAN-0222 | reverse complement strand
GGCGTCCCCTAGGGGACTCGAACCCCTGTTACCGCCGTGAAAGGGCGGTGTCCTAGGCCACTAGACGAAGGGGACGCAAACCCTTCAAGCGCAACCTGTATTTCTTGATTAGCAAATACAAGCTGGTGGCAAATTCTGCTCTACGAGATTGGTGGAGCTAGACGGGATCGAACCGTCGACCTCTTGCATGCCATGCAAGCGCTCTCCCAGCTGAGCTATAGCCCCATCTCGAGGACGGGGCGCATATTAGGTGCGCCCCCATGCAGTGTCAACAACAATTTCCAACAGGCCGAAGATTTTTTGGCATTAGGAACAACTACTTACCACCGACGAGTGGTAATCGATGCACCTAGCAGCGATGCTGGTCGCCAGCATCGCCTCTATTGCCCTGCTCAGGCGAGCGTCGACAGCAGCTTCTCCCACTCCTTCACTTCCTTCTTCGAAGCGCCACCGAGCAACTCGAGTGCGTTGCGCAGACGGAAGCGCGTGAGATCCGGGCCGAGAATTTCCATCGCATCAAGCACTGAAACTGAACTGGCCTGCCCGGTGATGGAGGCGAACATCAGCGGCATCACATCGCGCAGCTTGAAGCCTAGGTGTTCGGCCACCTGGGTGATGCATGCCGTGATCCGGTCCTTTTCCCACTGGCGCAGGGCTTCCAGCTTCCACAGGATCAGCTGCATGACCTGGCGCACCTGGGTGGCGTCCAGCTTCTTGTGGGCGAACAGCGCCGGATCGAGCTGCAATGGGCCGGAAAAGAAGAAGCCGGCCAGCGGCGCGATCTGGCTGAAGGTTTCCACGCGCTGCTGCACGTGCGGAGCGATCTGCATCATGTACTGAGGGTTGAATGCCCACTTCTGCACTTCGGCAGCAAATTGCTCGACCGACAACTCACGCAGCCATTGGCCATTGAGCCACGAGAGTTTTTCCAGATCGAAAATCGGCCCACCGAGCGATACCCGATTGATGTCGAAGTGCTCGATCATCTCGTTCAGCGTGAACTTCTCGCGCTCGTCAGGCATCGACCAGCCCATGCGGCCAAGGTAGTTAAGCATCGCCTGCGGCAGAAAACCCATGCGCTCGTAGAAGGTTACCGAGGTCGGATTCTTGCGTTTGGAGAGCTTGCTCTTGTCCGGATTGCGCAGCAGCGGCATGTAGCACAGCTGCGGCTGCTCCCAGCCGAAGTACTCGTACAGCTTGATCAGCTTGGGCGCCGACGGCAGCCACTCTTCGCCGCGCAGTACATGAGTGATGCCCATCAGGTGGTCGTCGACCACGTTGGCGAGGAAGTAGGTCGGCAGACCATCGGCCTTCATCAGCACCTGCATGTCCATGCGATCCCAGCCAATCTCGACGGTGCCGCGCAGCATGTCCTGCACCTGGCAAATGCCTTCAATCGGCACCTTCATGCGAATCACATGGGATTCACCAGCAGCGATGCGACGCTGAGCTTCGGCCGGATCGAGGTGCATGCAATGACCGTCATAACGCGGCGTTTCCTTGTTAGCCATCTGCTCGACACGCACCTGATCTAGGCGCTCGCTACTGCAGAAGCACGGAAAGGCATGGCCCTTGCCGACCAACTCGTCCGAGTACTTCTTGTAGATCTCGCCGCGCTCGCTCTGACGATACGGGCCATGCGGGCCGCCGACATCGGGACCCTCATCCCACTCGATGCCCAGCCAGCGCAGCGCATCATAAATCTGCTGCTCGGACTCACGGGTCGAGCGGACCTGATCGGTATCCTCGATGCGCAGGATGAACTGGCCGCCATGCTGACGGGCGAAGCACAGATTGAACAGCGCGATATAGGCGGTACCGACGTGGGGATCGCCGGTCGGAGAAGGCGCGATGCGGGTGCGAACCGTGGTCATGGATGCTCTCGGACGGAAAGGACGTATGAAAATCGAAGAGGCGAATGTTAGCAGGCGGGCCCCGATAGGCTCCAGCCGAACACCAGGCCGGGCATTCGCCTGGACTCTGCCCCGCGGGCGAGTGCGCCGCCAATAGCGGCGAACCCTACATAAGGCCCTGCCCGAAGGCAGTGCCTGGCAGCGGCGTCAGACCTGCAACAGTCGCTCGCGCAATTTGTGGATCTGATCGCGCGCCTCAGCGGCGGCCTCGAACTCGAGGTCGCGTGCCAAGGTCAGCATCTTCTCCTCCAGCTGGCGAATCCGCTTGGTGATCTCGCTCGGCGAACTCAGCTCGTTTTCGTAGCGCGCGCTTTCCTCTGCTGCCTTGGCTTCACCTCGACGCTTCTTGCTGCGCGAGCCAGGTACGGTGGCGCCTTCGAGAATATCCTGCACATCCTTCTTCACGCCCCTCGGCACGATGCCGTTGGCCTCGTTGAAGGCGATCTGCTTGTTACGCCGCCGTTCGGTTTCATCGATGGCGCGCTGCATGGATCCGGTGACGTTGTCGCCATAGAGGATTGCGCGACCGTTAAGGTTGCGCGCAGCGCGGCCAATGGTCTGAATCAGCGAGCGTTCCGAACGCAGGAAGCCTTCCTTGTCTGCATCAAGTATCGCCACCAGCGACACCTCAGGCATATCCAATCCCTCGCGCAACAGGTTGATGCCCACCAACACGTCGAACGTGCCCAGACGCAAATCACGAATGATCTCGACCCGCTCCACGGTATCGATGTCCGAGTGCAGATAACGAACCCGCACGTCGTGGTCGCTGAGGTAGTCGGTCAGGTCCTCGGCCATGCGCTTGGTCAGCGTGGTGACCAGCACCCGCTCCTCCTTGACCACGCATTTACGGATCTCCGACAGCAGATCGTCGACCTGGGTCAGCGCTGGCCGCACTTCGATCTGCGGATCGACCAGACCGGTAGGGCGTACAACCTGCTCGACCACACGGCCGGCGTGCTCAGCCTCGTAAGGTCCAGGCGTGGCCGAAACGAAGATGGTTTGCGGACTGATCGCCTCCCACTCGTCGAAGCGCATCGGCCGGTTATCCAAGGCAGACGGCAGACGGAAGCCGTATTCAACCAGGGTTTCCTTGCGCGAGCGGTCGCCCTTGTACATCGCACCAACTTGCGGCACCGAAACGTGGGACTCATCAATCACCAGCAGTGCATCGGCAGGCAAGTAGTCGAACAGCGTCGGCGGCGGCTCGCCCGGATCACGCCCGGACAGGTAGCGCGAGTAGTTTTCGATGCCATTGCAGTAGCCAAGCTCCATGATCATCTCAAGATCGAAACGGGTGCGCTGCTCCAGACGTTGCGCCTCCACCAGCTTGTTCTGGCTACGCAGATAGTCGAGTCGGTCTCGCAACTCAGCCTTTATCCCCTCGATGGCATCGAGCAGGGTTTCCCGCGGGGTCACGTAGTGGCTCTTGGGATAGAAGGTAAAGCGCGGTAGCTTGCGGATTACCTCACCGGTCAGCGGATCGAAGGCAGAAAGGCTTTCAACCTCGTCGTCGAACAGCTCGATGCGCACCGCTTCGAGATCTGATTCGGCGGGATATATGTCGATCACATCGCCGCGTACACGGAACGTCGCGCGGGCGAAGTCCATGTCGTTGCGGGTGTACTGCAGGCCGGTCAGGCGGCGCAGCAGCTCGCGCTGATCGAGACGGTCGCCGCGATCCACATGGAGCACCATCTTCAGGTATGTCTCTGGACTACCCAGACCGTAGATGCAGGAGACGGTGGTGACGATGATCGCATCCGTGCGCTCCAGCAGTGCCTTGGTCGCGGACAGGCGCATCTGCTCGATATGATCGTTGATCGATGCATCCTTCTCGATGAAGGTGTCCGAGGACGGCACATAGGCTTCCGGCTGGTAGTAGTCGTAGTAAGAAACGAAGTACTCCACAGCGTTGTTCGGGAAAAAGGCCTTGAACTCGCCATAGAGCTGCGCGGCCAGCGTTTTGTTTGGCGCCAGCACGAGCGTGGGCCGCTGCACGTGCGCAATGACGTTGGCGATACTGAAGGTCTTGCCGGAGCCGGTCACACCCAGCAGCGTCTGGTGCGACAACCCCGCCTCGATGCCTTCGATCATCTGCCGAATGGCCTCCGGCTGATCGCCGGCCGGCTGGAAACGCGTAACCAGTTCGAACTTGGACATTTGGCCTCTCTAGTAAAACGTGCGCGAGCATGAAGCCGGATTGGCGGGAATCGCACGAAGCCCTGGCGGCCGCGATTAGCCGGTAAAAAACCGACCGCCAACGGGTCCCGCGGCAAGCTGCGAAACCGCCCATCTTTCTGCACAAAAAACGCACCGAAAGCACTCAGAAAACCTCGGTAGCATATCGCAGGCGACGGGCATGACCGCTATACTACCGCCCCGTTTGCGCATCACCCTGCGCGCCGACGCGGGGGTGGTGAAATCAGTCACCCTTCTCTTTCGAGCCCCCTCACCATGAGTTTGTTCTCTGCTGTCGAAATGGCGCCGCGTGATCCTATTCTCGGCCTCAATGAAGCCTTCAACGCCGACACGCGGCCGAACAAGGTCAATCTCGGTGTCGGTGTCTATTACAACGAAGAAGGTCGCATTCCGCTGCTACGCGCCGTGGTCGAGGCCGAGCAAGCGCGCATCGCTGCCCACGCGCCCCGCGGCTATCTGCCGATCGAAGGCATCGCCGCCTACGACGCCGCCGTACAAAAGCTGCTGTTCGGCGAAGATTCTCCGCTGATTGCCGAGGGCCGGGTGGTGACTACCCAGGCGCTCGGCGGAACCGGCGCACTCAAGGTCGGTGCAGACTTCCTCAAGCGTCTGTTGCCAGACGCCGTGGTCGCCATCAGCAACCCGAGCTGGGAAAACCATCGCGCGCTGTTCGAGTCGGCCGGCTTCCCGGTACAGAACTACAGCTATTACGACGCAGCCAACCACGGCATCGATCGCGCCGGCCTGCTGCAAGACCTCAAGAATCTGCCATCCCGCTCGATCGTCGTACTGCACGCCTGCTGCCACAACCCAACGGGCGTCGATCTGAATCTGGATGACTGGAAGCAGATTCTGGACGTACTGCGCGCGCAGGATCACATCCCGTTCATCGACATCGCCTATCAGGGCTTTGGTGACAGCATCGAGGAGGACGCCGCTGCCGTTCGGCTGTTCGCCGAATCGGGCATGACCTTCTTCGTTTCCAGCTCGTTCTCCAAGTCCTTCTCGCTGTATGGCGAGCGTGTCGGCGCGCTTTCGATGGTTACGCAGAGTCGCGAGGAGTCTGCGCGCGTGCTGTCGCAGGTCAAGCGCGTGATCCGCACCAACTACTCCAACCCGCCGACCCACGGCGCCACCATCGTTGCATCCGTGCTCAACAGCCCGGAACTGCGCGCCATGTGGGAAGCCGAGCTAGGCGAGATGCGTAGCCGCATCCGCGAACTACGTCTGAGCATGGTCGAGCAACTGGCGGCCAAGGGCGCGAAGACGGATTTCAGCTTCGTCGCAGCCCAGCGCGGCATGTTCTCCTACTCCGGCCTCACGTCTGAGCAGGTCGAGCGACTGCGCATCGAGTTCGGCGTTTACGCGATTAACACCGGTCGGATCTGCGCTGCAGCACTGAACCGCAACAACATCGGTCACGTCACTGACGCCATCGTTCAGGTGCTCTGATTTGCCCCGCCCCAGGGCTGTTTCTGGCCCGGGGCGCAGGCTCACGCCTACCGTTGCAGGGGTTGACTTCTCCTTTGCAAACAGTAGGATACGCACCGTCGTTCCGCGATAGCTCAGTCGGTAGAGCAAATGACTGTTAATCATTGGGTCCCTGGTTCGAGTCCAGGTCGCGGAGCCAAATTTGAAAGCCTCGGTTAAATACCGGGGCTTTTTTATTGCCTCTGGACTCTCACCAGGGACTGCGTCCCAGGTTATTCGCTTCGCTCACCCCTTCGGGGCCGCGCTGAAGCGCGTTCTGCTGACGCAGTCGAGTCCAGGTCGCGGAGCCAAATTTGAAAGCCTCGGTTAAATACCGGGGCTTTTTTATTTCACCATGACTCCAGCACCGAACTTCGCTGGACTACGCCTAAGCCCGCTACAGCAGGTTTATCAAAAACTTAGGCGAATTCATCATATGCCGGTGCTTTCTGAAACTTGACCCGGCTTCCGTCCGCTTGGCTCCTAACAGGCTCCTGGAAACCGCGTCTTTCCGAGGAGTCATCATGGCTAAGGTCAAACTCACCAAGTCCGCAGTCGATGCGGCAAAACCCCAGGCGCAGCCCATCGAGCTGCGTGACACTCTTGTTCCCGGCTTCTTGTGCAAGATTACACCTGCCGGCCGCAAGGTCTTCATGCTCCAGTACCGGACGAATGCCGGCGAGCGGCGCAAGCCGGCGTTGGGCATGTACGGAGAACTGACCGTCGAACAGGCCCGCTCGCTGGCGCAGAACTGGCTGGCTGAGGTTCGCCGGGGCGGCGATCCCGGCGCAGCCAAAACCGAGGCGCGCAAGGCACCCACCGTTGAGGAGTTGTGCAAGAAATTTATGGAGGACTACTCCAAGAAGCGCAACAAACCCAGCACCCGAGTCGGCTATCAAGGCGTCATTGAGCGCTGCATCATCCCGCTGCTGGGCCGCAAGAAGGTTCACGACGTGAAGCGGCCTGACGTTGCCGGACTGATGGAAAAACTTTCGTACAAACAGACCGAGGCGAACAAGGCGTTCAGCATCCTGCGCAAGATGTTCAACTTGGCCGAGGTGTGGGGCTATCGGCCTGACGGCACCAATCCTTGCCGCCATGTCCCGATGTTCCCTGCCGGCAAGTCCACCCACCTCATCAGCGACGAGGACATGGGCAAGCTGTTCCGGCAGCTCGCCAAGATCGAGGTCGAAGGACTAGAGAACTACGTCATTCCGCTGGCGATCCGGCTCCAGTTCGAGTTTGCCGGTCGCCGCTCCGAAATCGTCACGCTCGAATGGGATTGGGTCGATCTGGCGAACCGTCGCGTGGCCTGGCCCGACAGCAAGACCGGCGGCATGTCCAAGCCCATGAGCGAGGAAGCCTACCGGCTGCTTTCGACGGCGCCGAGGCAGGAAGGCAATCCCTACGTGCTGCCGTCGCCACGCCATTCGGGGCAACACCTGACCACGGGCGAGTATTACGGCGGCTGGTGCCGTGCGCTCAAGGCGGCGGGTGCGGCGCATGTAGGGACGCACGGCATCCGCCACCGTTCGGCCACCGACATTGCCAATTCGGGCATCCCGGTGAAGGTCGGCATGGTGCTGACCGCGCACAAGACCGTGGCGATGTTCATGCGCTACGTCCACACCGAGGACGATCCGGTGCGCAAGGCGGCGGAACTGGTGGCGAACCGGCGCAAGACGATCACCGGGGCACAGCGCCCTGCGGAGGTGGTGGCATGAGCAAGAAGACGCTTTCGGCAACGGCGGGGAAAAGCTCCGCCATACCGGCCGGCTACGCCGACATCTGCAGCGGCATCGTGGAATTGCTCGATGCCGCGCGCCATGCGGCGGTTCGCAGCGTCAATGCGTTGATGACTGCCAGCTACTGGGAGATTGGCCGCCGGATCGTCGAAGCCGAGCAACGAGGCAAGCGGCGTGCCGGCTACGGCGAACAGTTGATCGCTCGCCTGTCCAGTGACTTGACCACGCGGTTCGGGCGAGGGTTCGGCGTAAACAACCTGGAGAACATGCGACGCTTCTTCCTCGCATATCCCCGTTCCGTGATTTCCCAGACACTGTCTGGGAAATTGCAAAGCCAGTTAGTTCCTGGGAAATCCCAGACAGTGTCTGGGGAATTGGGTCTCTCCGAACTGGCACAGGCGTTCATGCTGCCGTGGTCGGCCTATGTGCGGCTGTTGTCGGTTAGGGACGACCACGCCCGCCAGTTCTATGAGGCCGAAGCCCTGCGCGGTGGCTGGAGTGTGCGCCAGCTCGACCGGCAGATCGGCAGCCAGTTCTACGAACGCACCGCGCTGTCCAAGGACAAGGCCGCGATGCTGACCAAGGGCGCGGTGCCGAAACCGGAGGATGCCGTCACGCCCGCCGACGCGATCAAGGACCCGTATGTGCTGGAGTTCCTGGACCTCAAGGACGAGTATTCGGAGTCCGATCTTGAAAGCGCCTTGATCCAACGGCTGGAAGCTTTTCTGCTCGAACTCGGTGAGGGGTTCACCTTCGTCGGGCGACAGCGCCGGTTGCGCATCGACCAGACTTGGTATCGGGTGGACCTGCTGTTTTTCCATCGCCGGCTGCGCTGCCTCGTCATCATCGATTTGAAGCTCGGCAGCCTGACCCATGCCGACGTGGGCCAGATGCACCTGTATTGCAACTACGCGAAGGAGCACTGGACGTTTCCCGAAGAGAATCCGCCTGTGGGCCTGATTCTGTGCGCGGACAAGGGGCACGCCTTGGCGCGGTATGCGCTTGAGGGATTGCCCAGCAAGGTCATGGCGGCGAACTATCGGATGGTGCTGCCGGATGCCGAATTGCTGCAAAAGGAACTTGAGAACACGCGGCGTCTGCTGGAATCTCGCGCAGCGATTCATCCCGAGACTCGCCAACGATAACGATGCGTCTCGGCGTACCGCCGTCGGGCTCGCGGGCTGCGCCCCGCGCCCCGCGCTTCGTGCCGAATCGCGGCCATCCGGCTTTGATCCCTGACGCCTCCGGCCCTTGAGGGCCTGCGCGCTCCGCTTGCCTGTCCCTGCCTTCGTCAGAAGTGGGGATGGGCGGTCTTGCTGTTTCCCTTCACCGTACCACGGCGTTCTCGCCGTCAAGGGCGCGCGTGCCGTCAAGGCGTGCACCATTACACTTTGGTGCGTTTTGGTGCGTTCCGGTGTAATCTGGTGATTGGGTTCCATGTTGGTTGATCCGCCGTTTATGCCTCAATCGCAACCGCTCAAGCGCTTCACAGTCTCCCTTGATGCCGAGGACTACGAGGCTTTGCGCAAGCTGGCTGAGGCGCAACGTCCGCCGTTGCCGCTCCAGTATGTTGTGCGCTTGGCCATCCGGCGTTTTTTGGATCAGCCCGAGGGTGCGGTGCTTCGCCCCATTGAGGACGATACACGGTGAAGCGAACGATGAGATTGGCTATGCCCATATAAAAGGACGCGATGCAGCGGGGGGAGTATGACGGTCTTGCAGGAAATACTTGAATGGTCTCAAGGCCGCCCAGCGTGGCAACGCGACGCGTTACGTCGACTCGTCCTCACCGGAGAACTCTCCGACGATGACATCCGTGGCAAACCCGCAGCGGCTGCCATTCCCGGGGCCTTTCTGAACAGACATCGCATAGCGCACCGCCATAGAACCCAAGTCTGTGGAACTAACGGCATCCAACATAGGCGACGGTCACTGTCGCCGAGATGACTCATTCATCACATTCCCGTCATTCCGCCGTCATCTTCGGTTGGCCTTGAGGCCCTAGAGTGAGGCTGGCGGCAGCACCTGTGCACCGTCATCCAGGCCATCGCCGATGCAGCGTGTCGATGACGAACGGATGCGCATGCGGCGCCACACCGTGCGATGCGAAGTGCGGATGGTCGCTCGGCAGGTCTTCATGGCTGTGAGCCAGTACGCGCTGATCGTCCGACGGCCAACTCCGAATCGCGACGAACAATCCCACTACCGCAAGGCCGCTCAAAGCGGCCAAGGCAACCCCGAGGCCGAGCTTCAGACCAACCCAGCCCGCCAGCGGGTACGCAAGCAGCCAGCAGACATGTGAAAAGGAAAATTGCGCGGCAAATACGCTGGGCAAATCTTCATTGTGGGCAGAGCGCCGTATCAACCGCCCCCCTGGAGTCACCAAGCCGGCGTAGGCAATCCCCATCAGGCCCCAGGCTGGCAACAACATTGCCCAACCACGTAAGCTTGGCAGTGCAACCCAGAGCATCGTGAGGGTCAGCAGCATAACGACCATAGCGATCGCGGATGACAGCATCACTTGGCGATCCGGTAGCCGATCAAGTGCCTTGGGTAATAACAATGCAGCCAACATCGAACCACCACCAAACACCGCCAATGCCAAGGCGAGCTGCTGTTCGTCGCCGCCCAGAAGCTCTCGAACGATTACTATAGTGTTCACGAACACCATCGCTCCGCCGGCTGCGGCACACAGGTTCAAAGCAAGCAGACCGCGCAGTCGAGGCGTGCGCAGGTAGATGCGCATGCCGCGCAACATACGTTCGCCCAGCGCCTCCCTCCGGTTTCCGGCCACGGTTGTCGGGAACACCGTTGTCACAATCAACCCTGCCGATAGTGCGAAACCGAAGGACGTGCCGACGAACAAACCGTGGAAGCTGATCCAGACCAGCAAGATAGCCGCGAGGGCTGGGCTGAAAAGATTCTCCAGGTCATAGGCGATGCGTGACAAAGAAAGCGCCCGCGTATAGTCGCGCTCCTCCGAAAGTACCTCGGGGATCAATGATTGGAACAGTGGCGTGAAACCTGCGGAAGCAGCTTGCAGTACCGCGATCAGTAAGTAGATTTGCCAGATCTCGGTAACAAAAGGTAACGCCAGCACGACACTGGCGCGGATGACATCGAGCGAGATCAACACCACCTTTCGCTTGGCTGGCGGCACCAAGGCGCCGGCTACTGGCGCCAGCAGCACGTATACCGTCATCTTGATCGCCAGCGCTGTACCCAGAACTGCCCCGGCCTTGGAACCGGCGAGTTCGTAGGCCAACAGGGCGAGAGCCACCGTGGCCAGCCCTGTACCGACCAACGCGGCCATCTGTGCGAGGAAAAGCCTCCGGAAATCGGTATGACGAAGAATCCCAAGCATCGAATCCACTCCAGTCGTCCAAGTCAAGACAGAGAGTGCAGCGCATCACTGCGCCTCACCCTCTCTCCTCAGTTATCCCTATCCGCCGATCGGGGTGTGGTCGTTGTCCCCGGTTCCACCTGGCCCTTTTTCTCGGCATCGCAACGTTCCTTCAACGCTTTGACCTCCGGATACGAAACGTCGTCCGTGTAGCGCTCCTTGTCGGCCAGCTGGGCGCAGGTGGTGGGGATGAGTTTTTCATCGTCGTCGTGCCCACCAGGGTGAGCGAACGCCGTCATGGAAGCAGCGGACGCACATGCAACGACAGTGAGCACCAAAGTACGAATGGTCATTTTCAATATCTCCTTTCAAATGTAACCCGTGTTTTCACGGAGGTTGGGACATGGACAGACGACGCCAAATGTCGTGTATTGCTTGGCGCAACGGTTAAATCACGCGCTTCATTTCAGCGTATTGGCCGCGCGCCCGAATAATGACGGTCACGTCGGAACTCCCCCGATTTCGCCAAAACCAGCCATGATTGCCATCAAAGGCTGCTTCGAGGACACCTTCATCGGAAGGCACGCTGCGCCCCTTTTCATAGCTGATGGATTGCCCGCCGCCATCGCCATGCGTGTCGAAGTTGACGACACCGCCTTGCGCAACCCAACTGAATTCCGCCCGCTCTCCAGCTTGCATGACGAGTTTGATCTCGGTGCCTTGTCCGGGGGTGAGCACTACCTGCATTTCGTCCCGCCAGCTATCCGCTGCCGGCAAGGGAATCGGCGCGGGCTGAGCCGTGACAGAACTTGCTCCGGTGCCCAGAGGAGCGGCCGGCTGCACGGCCGCACGCGCAGCGGCGGCATCCATCGAGGCGTCGATCGCCGCTTCTTCTGCCAACTGCGTCTTGATCTCACCCATTTCCGTCAGCCCGAGCATCCGACCAATGCCGGTCGGGTCGATGGCGTATTCAGAGGGAAGAACGACAGTGAACAGAATCGCGATAGCGGTGACGAGCGCGATGAGAGTTGAACGCAGCAACTGCTTCGAGGTTGGCAGATCGTCAGGAGTTGGTTTGGCAATGTTGTACATAGAGGTTTTTTCCGCGTGTAGGTCAGGATATGAAATAGCCGGTGAGCTGATAGCCGATCAGGACGAAACCGGCACACATCGTCGCGACATTGGCGGTATAAGCATGGCGCCAGAAGCTGGCTGTCCGACGCCAGTAACCCATGACGATCAGGATCGCGCCAAGCGCTAGCAGCTGTCCGATCTCGACGCCGACGTTGAACGCCAGCAGATTCGGAATCAGGCCATCGGGCGAGATGTCGTATTCGATGATTTTCGTGGACAGCCCAAACCCGTGAAACAAGCCGAACACGAGCGTCGCGATCTTCGTGTTCGGTTGGAAGCCGAGCCATCGCTGAAATGCACCGATGTTATCGAACGCTTTGTAAACCACAGACAGCCCGATGATGGCGTCAATGAGGTAGCTATTGATGCCGATATTGAAGTACACACCGAGCAGCATCGTCGTCGAGTGCCCGACGGCGAACAGGGTCACGTACAGGGCGATGTGTTTCATCCTGTACAGGAAGAAAATCACACCGAGCAGGAACAGGATGTGGTCGTATCCCGTCGCCATGTGCTTGGCGCCCAGGTACATGAAGGAAATTAAATGGACCCCGGATATTTCCTGGATATAGCCCTTGTCACCTTCTGCAATGGCGTGCGCGAGCGCATCGTTCATTCCAAAGAGGAGCAGGAAAGTGGCCGCCACGAGGAACAGCATCGTTCGGCGCCAGGTCTGCGGGTAGCGGTCAGGCACAGCTTGGGGTAGAAATTCATGCATAAGTAGCTTCATCTCCTGACAGGATTTCCAAAGTGTTTTTCATGATGGCGGTACGGTGGATTCGACTCGATATGGTTACCGGACTTGGCCGGGCCAGGCTCATCGCCTCGCCACAGAGCCCGGCAACAAGCCCACGATTCGATTACTGGTGTTTGGGGCGATGAACTCAGCGCTTCGCCGATGCAGGCGAGAGGCAGGCTGTTGTGACGAAGTACCTTCATCACGATGGCATTGCCTCCACAGATGGCTCAGCCTCGACATGCGGTCGCCCGCCATTTCTGTGAACCAGGCGATACAGGGCAGGCAACACGAGCAACGTCAGCAGCGTCGAGGAGATGATGCCGCCGATGACCACGGTAGCGAGCGGGCGTTGCACCTCGGCACCCGTGCCGACGTTAATGGCCATGGGCACAAAACCCAGGCTGGCCACCAGCGCCGTCATCAGCACCGGACGCAGTCGTGCTTGGGCGCCATTCAAGATTGCCTCATGCAACGGCGCTCCCTGGTCGAGCAGTCTGCGGATGAAACTCACCATCACCAGACCGTTGAGCACCGCCACGCCGGACAGCGCGATGAAGCCCACACCGGCCGAGATCGAGAACGGGATATCTCGCAGCCACAGAGCGGCTACGCCGCCGGTCAAGGCCAGTGGTATGCCCGTGAACACGATCGCTGCATCCCGGGCCGAGCCGAAGGCCATGAACAGCAGGCCGAAGATCATGACCAACACCACGGGCACCACCACTGACAGACGCTGACCGGCTGAAATAAGCTGCTCGAAGGTGCCGCCGTAATCGACCCAGTAGCCTTCCGGCAGTTCGATTCGAGCACTAACCTGATCGCGTAACTCCTCCACGAACGAACCCAGATCGCGTCCACGCACGTTGCTGGTGACGACCACCCGACGCTTGCCGTTCTCGCGGCTGATCTGGTTGGGACCTGGCACCACCTCGATTGAGGCGAGTTGATGCAGCGGAACATAGGTGGCCTGTTCCCCCCCAGCCACGGCGGCCGGTACCGGAATTGGCAGGGATGCCAGCGCTTGCGGGTCTTGGCGCTGCGCTTCGGGCTGCCGTACCACGATGTCGAACCGGCGGTCGCCCTCGAACACTTGGCCGGCAATAGCGCCACCTTGCGCGACAGCGACCGCCTGCTGCACATCATCGATGGATAGTCCGTAGCGAGCGAGCGCCTCCAGGTTCGGCGTGATCGTCATCACCGGCAGGCCCGTGACCTGCTCCAATGCCACGTCGGACGCTCCCTGAATACCCTCGGCCAGCGCCTCGATCTCGCCACCAATTTCGGCCAGTTGTTCCATATCGTCGCCATAGACCTTGATCGCCACTTCGGCCCGCACACCAGCGATCAGCTCGTTCATGCGCATTTGCACCGGCTGGGTGAACTCGTAGTTGTTGCCGGGGATGGCCTTCACTGCTTCTTCCAACTCTGCAACCAACACCGCCTTGGGTTTGCGTGGATTCGGCCAATCCTTACGATCTTTGAGCATGATGAAAGTGTCGGCCACCGAGGGAGGCATCGGGTCGGTCGCGACCTCGGCGGTTCCGATCTTGGCGACCACTTCCTCCACTTCCGGAAACTCCTTGATCCGGGCCTCCAACTGGCGTTGCATGCCGATCGCTTGGGTCAGACTGGTTCCGGGAATGCGCAACGCGTGCAGCGCAATGTCACCCTCGTCCAGTTGCGGGGTGAACTCGGTGCCCAAGCGCGTGGCGAGCAAACCGGATAGCACAACCAGAACCATCGCCGCAGCGACCACCACGACCCGCAGCCGAATCACATTGGCAAGCAGCGGTGCATAGAAGCGGCTTACACCGCGCATGATTCTGTTTTCCTTCTCGGCAACCTTGCCGGTGATCAGCAACGCGACAGCCGCTGGCACGAAGGTCAGCGACAGCGCCATCGCGGCGGTGAGCGCGATCACCACGGTGAGGGCCATCGGATGGAACATCTTTCCTTCCACACCTGACAGCGCGAAGATCGGCAGGTACACGGCAGTGATGATGAACAGGCCGAAAATCGCGGGCTTGATCACTTCCGCACTGGCGTTGGCTGCCAACGCGAAGCGCTCGTCGCGGGTCAGCAGTCGGCCAAGTTGGTGCTGGCGCTCGCCGAAGCGTCGCACACAGTTCTCGACAATGATCACCGCTCCATCGACGATCAAGCCGAAGTCGAGCGCCCCCAGGCTCATCAGGTTGGCTGAAATCTGATTTTGCACCATGCCGGTAATTGTCATCAGCATGGCCAGCGGGATGACCGCTGCCGTGATCAACGCCGCACGCAGGTTGCCCAGCAGCAGGAACAGCACGGCAATCACCAGCAATGCGCCTTCCGCCAGATTCTTCTGTACGGTAGCGATTGCCCGATCGACGAGGTTGGTGCGGTCGTAGGCTGTATGCGCACGCACACCAGTGGGCAGCGTGGAGTCGATTTCTGCAAGCTTGTCGGCGGTGCGCTGAGCGACGGCACGACTGTTTTCACCGATCAGCATGAAAACGGTGCCCAACACAACCTCACTGCCGTCCTTGGTCGCCGCACCCGTGCGCAGTTCACTGCCCTCGATTACTTCCGCAACATCGCCAATGCGCAGCGGCAGGCCGTCGCGCGTTGCCACGACGATATTCCGCAGCCCTTCGATATCCGCCACTTGACCGGGGATGCGGATCAGATACTGCTCGCCGTAACGCTCGACATAGCCGGCACCGACATTGGCGTTATTGCGCGCCACCGCGTCCAACACGTCACGCATCGTCAGTTCGTAGGCCAACAGCCGCATCGGGTCGGGCGTGATGTGGAACTGGCGCACGTAGCCACCAATGGTGTTGACCTCGGTGACGCCCTTCAGATTCCGAAGCTGCGGACGCACCACCCAGTCTTGCAGCGTGCGCAGCGCGGTTGGTGTCCACGTTTCCTCAAAACCCGCCTCGGGTTCCAGGGTGTACATGAAGATTTCACCCAAGCCAGTTGCGACCGGACCCAGCGTGGGTTCCAGCCCGGTCGGCAGTTGCGACGCAGCTTGCTGCAAGCGCTCGGCGACTTGCTGCCGCGCGAAGTAGATGTCGGTGCCGTCCTCAAAGACGGCTGTCACCTGCGACAGACCGTAGCGAGAGATCGAGCGGGTGTAGTCCAGCTTGGCGAGACCCGCGAGCGCAGTCTCGACCGGGAAGGTGACGCGTTGCTCGGCCTCCAACGGTGAGTAGCCCGGCGCCTCGGTATTGATCTGAACTTGGACGTTGGTGATGTCCGGCACCGCGTCGATGGGCAGACGGCTGTAGTTCCAGATCCCCAGGCCCGACAGGGCCAGCACCAGGATGAGTACGAGCCAGCGGTGCGCGATGGACGCGCGGATGATACGTTCAAGCATGGCGTCCTCCTTAATGGTCGTGGCTGGCGCCGGACTTTTCGATGTCCTGGCGGATCAGGAAACTCTGCTCGGTAACGTAGCGCGAACCCGTCTTGAGTCCGCCCAACACTTCGGCGTACTCGCCATCGCGATCCCCGAGTTCGAGCATGCGCACCTCGTAGGTCTCGTCGATCTGTACGAAGACCACGGTGAAGTCACGGAAGCGCTGCAAGCCCATCTCCTTCACTGCCAACGGCACCTCGCGCGAGTCCACCATGACTTCGGCGGATACCGTCATCCCCGGTCGCCACTGGCCCTGCGGGTTCGGTACGTTGACGCGGGCGATAACGCTCTGCCCGATACCGGCCACCGGCAGTAAGCTTTCGATCTTCGCTTCTGCTACCGCGCTGCCCGTCGCCGAACGGATTTGCACTACCTGTCCGGGCGCCAGGTTTTCGGCATCGGTGCCGATAGCGCGCAGGTCAATCCATACATGTGAGGGATCGGCCAGCTCGAATAACGCGCCGGCTCCGGCCACATCACCGACGTTAGTGTTCCGCACGATCACCACGCCATCGAGCGGCGCGGTGATCGGATAGGTGCGCATACTGTCGTTGCCCTCGACAATCGCTAGTGTCTGGCCGCGCTGGACGCGCTCGCCCTGCTGTACGCTCACCGACTGCACGATGCCCGGAAAGCGCGCCCCGACGGACGCATAGCGATTGGAATCGAAGGCGATGGTGCCAGTCAGTCGTACGATGTCGCGGATGGAAGCCGGGCCGGCCTGCTCGACCCGGATACCAGCATCTTCTGCAATGGCGGCCGGAATGGTGACGCGCCCCTCATAGGATTCGTAGGACCAATTGGATCTCTTGCCGCCGTGTTCTGCGGTCACAGCCACATCGAATGAGTGTGGTTCGGTCACTTCGCCGCTACCAACCAGGTAGGTGCTTTCCGGCGCGAACGTGAATCGGTTGACTTCGCCGTCGAGGCGCGAGAGCTCGATGGTCGCAACGACTTCAGTGGGCGAGATCGAACTGTCGCCCCGATAGGCGTAAAGCCGGTAGTGTGGAGGCGCATTGGTCTCGTAGATCGTGACTTCCAACGCGAAGTCGCCGTCGCGCAGAAGCCGCCCGTTGTTAGGGCCACGCTCGTAGTCTTCGTTCGCTTGCACATCAACGCCGCCGTCGGCACGGTCACTATTAGGGCCGCAAGCGGCCAGCGCCAAACTGAGAAAAAGCAGGAAAAGCAGGCGATTCATGGGGTCATGTCCTCAACGGTGACGGTGAGGCGTTCCACCTCTACCAGCAATAGGTGATAGCGGGCAGCAGCTTCAACGGTGCGTTGGTTCAGGTCGAACAGCGTCCTTTGTGCCTGTGCCAACGAAATGAAGGAGAAGCGTCCGGCCTCGAATCCGCGGCGAGTGTTCGCCAATGCGTCCTCGGCCATGGGCAGCATGCGTGTACGCAGCGCCTCGGCTTCGTGACGTGCGTGCATAAGTTCCTGATAGATATCGAACAAGACTTGATGCCGCTCGAAGCGTTCAGCATCCCGGCGGGCTTCCAGCGCGATGAGTTCGGCGTCAGCTTGTGCGATCGAGTATCCGGAGCGCTTGCGGCTGCCCAACGGCACCGAGATCGACATCACCAGGCCTTGATCGTTAAAAGCTTCCATACGGCGTACGCCCAGGCTCAAGTCGATATCCGGTTTCGCTCTGGCTTCGGCTATCCGACGGCGGGCAGAGATGGTGTTCGCCTGTAGTCGCGAGGCCCAGAGTTCGGGCGTCATCGACAGACGAGCGGCCAATGTCTCGAACGACTCGACCGGCGGCAGGGCTTGCAGGTCACCGACGACTGAGCCGAAGTCGGGCGTCAACGCACCCCAGCTCGCGGCCAACGTCATTCGGGCGCTGGCCAATTCGTGCTGCGCTGTCTCGCGCGCCAACTCCACCTCGGCGAGCGCAATCTCGGCAGCCTGGAGGTCCGATTCGGGGTTGCGGGCCGCCGATACCCAAGTGGCGACCTCGCTGCGAGTACGTTCGGCTTGCCGGACACGCTCCTCGGCGTAGTCCAGCCGCTGTTGTCTGGCAAGTACTTCGATGAAGCGGGCTGTGGTTCGGCTGGCCAAGTCGATCCGCGCCGTATCGGCCTGGTGCTGTTGCTGGCTGACCTCGGCCCTGCCAAGGGTCTGTCGGGCTGCACGCTTGCCGCCGAGTTCGATCACCCGGCTGATGCGCAATGTGGTTTCGGCTGAATCAATGCCACGCAGACTGCCGGTGCCGGCCGCGTTCTCGAACTCACCGCCAATCACGTAAGGCGGCGGCAGACCCTCACGCTCGGTGCGGGCCTGCACGGCCTGTAGTTGAGCACCTTCGGCAATGATGGACGGATTAGAAGTCAACGCGCGGGTCACCGCTTCCTCCAGACGCAAGGGCTCGGCAGCCTGTACCGCGGGGATGCCGCAGACTCCGACGAACACCAAAACCCTCAACCAGTGCAAATTCACAAAAAACCTCCGGGTAACTAAGTAGCAACAGATCAACAAGCCGTTTCGCAAAGCGCTCTTGCGCGCTCACCAAACATCAGCAAACATCAGCAAACAGCCGACACAAAAACCGATTGGCGATCGGTTTTTGTGTCAAAAAAAATACCAAAAATCCCGAGTCCGTGTTTACCTCGCCAACATAGTGATGAGTGACTCGGTTAAGTAGTGCAGCCACCCTGTGGACAAGCTGCAAAACGCCACCACGGTAAAGCCCAAAAATAAACCCAGATATGAATTGGATCGGCGGCCCGGAGACAACAGCGCCTGAACACGTTCGGGCACGAAATCGGAGAGAAAGGCCATCGACAGCGGCATACCTGCTAAAGCGTGATGGCGGTAAATTTTCTTCACCGCGACCAAGGTTTCAGCGACCGTTATTTGACAGCCCACTGAAGCCGCAGCAATGAAGTCGCAGCGCTGCTCCAAGGCAAGCTCGTAGTCACGCAGAAGGCGCCGACGAGTGCCTGGCAACTGGATGCCCGACAACATCCCCGCCATCAGACGCCAGAACGCATCGCGATGCTCAAGGTGCGCCTGCTCATGGGCCAGAACTACTTGTAGCTGAGTTGGGCTGAGCTGGTCGAGCAACGACTGGGAAAGCAAAACATGGCCTGGCCCTATGCCGCAAGCGAAGGCCATGGGCTGATCGACATCCACCACACGAAGCCTGTCTGTGTGTCCAAAACGACGACTCAAACGCAGCATGGTGAGCAGGGTCTGCCGGACCCGCCAGACTCCGATTGCTGCCCGCGCTATCAACCACGTTGCATAACCCGCCAGCAGGGCAATCGCCCCCCACAACCAAGAGCTCTGCCCATTTTCGTTCGGATGCCAGACACACAAATGTAGAAGGTTGCCTGAGTGCGCAGAACAGGCGGCGGCAAACCGGGCCGAGTCGTGAAGGGCCGAGGGCATTGCTATAGCCACTACTGCATAGCCAATGCCCACCAATATAGGCGCGGTCAGCAACCACCAAAGTATTCGGACTCGCTGCCGAGGCGCTTGTCTCGAAAGCAGCCGACTTAGCGGGCGTTCACAGGCCACAACCAACAAAGACAGGGTAATCGCCAGAACAAAGCCGGCCAGCAGCGCAGATTGAAGTAGCGACCCATAGCTCATCATCAGCGGCTCTCATCCAGTTCAGCACGACGCCGCGCAATCAATTCCTCCAATCGTTTGAGCTGGTCTCCATCCGCTTGTACGGTAAGATCGACAAAAGCCGACAACAACGCATCCGATTGTGTGCCGGCGACACGATGCACCGTGGATTCCACCAGCTTGCGAACCAACTCCCGGCGAGAAAGACCTGCCGAGTATTCGTAGGCATGACTGATCTTCTCGCGTTGCAGGATCCCCTTGCGAAACAGGCGCTCCAACGCGGACTGCACGGTGTTCAATGCAATCGAACGCGAATGTTTGACTCGTGCATGGACAGTCTTGGCGTCGGATGAACCGAAGCGCCAGATGTCTTCGAGCACGGCAATTTCCAGGTCGCCGAGCGGCGGCACACTAGGGTTGGTCAAACGGTTGAACCTCAATTTCTTGACTTAGGAAGTTCAGAGTATGATTTTTGAAAAACCGATCGTCAATCGGTTTCTTCTGTGCGAGCTCTAAGCCGGGTGTCTCTTTTCGTTTGGCTGGTCCATCGCCATCTGAACCTATCGCGTTATGTCACTGGTAGTTCAGCGGCTCCCCGGCCCGAGCAGGCGACCGCAAAACAGGTGCCTGATTGCTGTGCGGAACCCGCATAGAGATGACAAATGAATGACATAAATGTAACGCGCGGGTCATTTGTCTGACGGCGCCTGCTCTCTAGCATCGGTATGAAGACGCATGGTGCATTTCGGGCTTTGAACCACAGCCGAGCGCCATGAATCCCCCTGTACCGACAGTTAAAGAGTTACGGAGCCGAGCATGATGAATGTCGCTATCAAATACCGCGTCTGGTTGGCGGGCCTGTTTCTGTCGTCCATGCTCGGTACTAATGTGGCAACCGCATCGGAGCTGAGCGCAGAAGTCTGGAAAGACCCCAGCTGTGGCTGCTGCAACGAATGGGTCCAGCATCTTGAAGAAGTGGGCATCCAGGTGCGTACTTCCAATACCGGCAACACCGGCATACGCGAACGGCTCGGCATTGCCAAGCAGTTTGGCTCCTGCCATACCGCCAGAATCGGCGGCTATGCCATCGAAGGCCATGTACCCGCTGCCGATATCAAACGTCTCCTGAAAGAAAAGCCCGAGGCGATCGGCCTGGCCGTACCAGGTATGCCGATCGGGTCACCTGGCATGGACGGCCCGCTCTATGGCGACCGCAAAGACCTCTACGACGTTCTGCTGATCCATGTCGATGGCAGCACCAGCGTCTATCAAGCCTATCGCTGATCGATGCGATGAAACGGCCAATGTCCCGCTTCGGGATCAAGAGGAGAACACAGTCATGAACACAGTGGATCTCGACGTCCAGGGCATGAGCTGCGGCTCATGTATCGCGAAAGTCACCGATGCGCTGAAAGAGCTGCCGGGAGTCGATGCCGTGGAAGTGCATTTGGCCACCGGCCGCGTTCAAGTTCGAGGCAACTTCGATCAAGGCAATGATCCGCTGCTGTCGACGTTGCAACAGGCCGGGTATCCCGCGCGTCTGGCAAGCGGCGACACCCTGTCCAGCCAATCAACAGAAGGCGGCGGCCGAAGTTGCTGCAGCCGAAATTCTTAAAACATAGGAAGAGGTGTAATACACATGAACCGTACTACTCAATTTCGCTCTCTGATTGTTGGTGCCTGTCTTGCGACCGGGTTGCTGATCACATCGGTCGCTCAGGCCCATATCTCCCTCGTCAAATCCACACCGACGGCCGATGCTGTTGTCACGACACCGCAGCAGATCGATCTCGTCTTCAGTGAACAGCTTGTACTTCGCGCCTCGCGCTTGGAGCTGAGCGTCATAAAGGACGGTGGGGCCGCAGAGAAAGTCGAGCACATCGACGTTGAACTCATCAACGACGGCAAGACGCTGCGAGCTACGTTGCATAATCCCCTCGGAGTAGGCGTCTACCACGTGCAATGGCGCGCCGTCGGTGATGACAACCATCCGATGACTGGCGAATACAGCTTCACCATCAGATGAGCGGGCGCCAACATCATGTCCAGTCTTCCCGACTATACGCTTCGGTTCATGCAGTACCTAGACTTGATGCTGCTGTTCGGATTGCCGCTATTCGCGTGGTACGGTCCGGTCGCCTCAACGATCGGCGGCGATAAGCGCTCCCCCCAGCCCAGATGGGCCTTGACCCGGGGGCTCCTGGTCTGTGGAGTGCTCGGCTTGGCGCTAGTGGGCATTGAGATTGTGCGCAGCACGGCTGGCATCATGGGGGGCGCGGTTTCCGATCTGGTGCGGGACGACTTGGCCTGGTATCTGTTCGACACCGCCGCTGGGCGCGCCGGGCTGACGCGAGCATTCCTGCTGGTTCTGCTGCTTGCTGTACTCGGCTGGCAGTCGCAGCGCGCCGAGCGCCCATTCCCCATTCGGCGAGTGACCCTGCTGGCCGGTGTGGCGCTGGTCAGCCTGGCGTGGAACGGACACGCTGCCAGTGGCGAGGGTGTGAGTGGTACGGTGCGGCTGGTGGCTGGTATGGCGCACCTGCTCGCTGCCGGCGGCTGGATCGGGGCCATCTTCGCCTTGCTGATTCTGTTCGTTCGACACGGAAAGCCCGCCGCGGGTGAGGGCTTGCACATGCTGTGGCGGGCACTGCACACCTTTTCGCGCCCAGGCACCGTCTTCGTCGGTGTCCTGGTGGTGACCGGCATCCTTCACTACGGGGATCTGGTCGGCTGGTCCATCGCACCGCTGTTTCACAGCCGGCACGGCAACCTGATGCTGCTCAAGCTGGCGCTGTTCGCTGCGATGCTGGGCCTCGCCGCCCTGCATCGCTGGTGGTTGGTGCCCCGGCTCGAACGTGACATCCATACCGGCGCCCCCTCGCACTCTGCACAGCACCTGCGACTGAGTGTGACCATCGAGGCGACGATCGCGCTCCTGATTCTGGTAAGCGTAGCGGTACTCGGCACCCTCAGCCCTCATGGATGACAACACTTGGAGGCCAACAGGTGGACAACAACCAACCAGGGACTTCGTGCATGCCATGCACGAGTAATGAAGGGGCCTCATGGAGCTACGTCATTTACGATGCTTTATTGCAGTTGCGAAAGAACTCCATTTCGCCCGCGCTGCGGAGCGGCTACACATCGAGCAGTCGCCGCTGTCACGCGCCATTAAGGAATTAGAAGAAGAACTCGGGGTTCGTCTGTTCGACAGGACGACCCGCAGCACGCGATTGACCCGCGCGGGGAAACTTTTCCTTGAGCATGTGCCACGTGTCTTTACTGCTCTGGAGCAGGCGCGTGGCAGCGTGAGGGCAGCGGCGGCCGGCTATCAGGCTCAACTGCGCATCGCGTTGTCCGATGGCATCACACCGTCGCGCTTCACTGCCTTGCTGGCGCAATGCCGACAGGACGAACCGGAGGTCGATATCCGGTTGTATGAAGTGCCGCTGTCGCAGCAGATCAGGGGATTGCACGACGATCTCTACGACGTAGGATTCGCGCAGTCCGCCGAGGTGGGTGAAGGCATCCTGGCCGAAGCGGCCTGGAGTGATCCGCTGGTGGTCGCCGTACCCGCACGGCATCCACTGCTGACGTACAAACGCATTCCGCTGGACGAAGTGCTGCGCTATCCGCTGGTGATGTGCGATCCGCAGCTATGCGAAGGCTATGGCCGGCAGATTGCGCGCATTCTTCGCACCGTGGACGTGGAACCGCTTGTCGCGGAAGAAGTGGCGTCGCTGGACCTGATGCTGGCGCTGGTGGCAGCAGGGTATGCACTGGCGTTGGTCGGATCGTCGCAGATCATCGCTTGCCGTAACGCCGACGTGATCGGCAGACCCCTGGCGGGCGGTGATTGACCCGACCAACCTGATGCAGAACACGCTGACCGCGATCCGCACGCTGGAGCAGATCAACAACCAGGTGCGGCAGCTTCAGAACGAAGCGCAGATGCTTATCAACCAGGCGCGCAATCTGACGAGCCTCGACTACAACGTGGTCAACCGGCTGCGCTCGACGCTGGCGACCACCGAACGCCTGATCGCCGAGGCGCAGGGCCTGGCCTATGACGTGGCGAGCATGGACCGGGAGTTTGCCCGGCTGTACCCGCAAGAGTATGCCGCCACCGTCAGCGGCGACCGCATGGCGCAGGACGCGCGCGAGCGCTGGCGCCACACGCTCGACGGCCTGCACACCGCGATGCGGATGCAGGCACAGGTGTCGCAGAACCTTGGTGAGGACGAAGGCGTGCTGGCCGATCTGGTGGGCCAGAGCCAGTCGGCCACCGGCGCGCTGCAAGCAGCGCAGGCGACCAACCAGTTGCTGGCCTTGCAGGCCAAGCAAGCGATCCAGTCTCAGCAGCTCCAGTTGACGCAGGACCGCGCCGCGTCGCTGGAGCTGGCGCGGCAGGCGGCGGCCACCGAACGTGCCCGCGAAGTGCGGCGGCGATTTCACGGCGAGGGCACGCCCTACACGCCGCAGACCGTGCCGTTCTACGGCGGCGACTGAGGGCACGCGCCATGAACGACATCTCGGTGATCGACCGCTTCCTCATCGTCTTCTCCACTTACATCGACTCGGGCTTCGGTCTGCTGGGTGGCGAGGTGGCGTTCCTCACCGCCACCTTGATCGTGATCGACATGACCATCGCGGGCCTCTATTGGGCGATGAGTCACGCCACCGGCCAGGGCGACGACGTGATCGCCAAGCTGATCCGCAAGGTGCTCTACATCGGCGCTTTCGCCTACATCATCGGCAACTTCAACTGGCTGGCGAGCATCTTGTTCCGCTCGTTCGCGGGGCTGGGTCTGATGGCGTCGGGTTCCACGATCTCGCAGGCCGAGTTCCTGCAACCCGGTCGGCTGGCCAAGGTGGGCGTCGATGCCGCCGCGCCGATCCTCGAACAGATCAGCGACATGGCGGGCTTCCCCGAGGTGTTCGTGAACATGACCCCCATAGTGGTCATGTTCCTGGCCTGGCTGGTGGTGATCGTCACGTTCTTCGTGCTGGCGATCCAGCTTTTCATCACGCTGATCGAGTTCAAGCTGACGACGCTCGCAGGCTTCGTGCTGGTGCCGTTCGCGCTGTGGAACAAGACCGCGTTCCTGGCCGAGAAGGTGCTGGGCAACGTGGTGTCCTCCGGCATCAAGGTGCTGGTGCTGGCGGTGATCGTCGGTATCGGCACCGGCCTGTTCGCCGAATTTCAGGTCGCGCCGGATGAACCCTCCATCGACCACGCGCTGGTCATCATGCTGGCGTCTCTCTCGCTGCTGGCGCTCGGGATCTTCGGGCCGGGTATTGCTACCGGCCTGGTGTCCGGTTCGCCGCAGCTCGGCGCCGGTGCGATGGCGGGTGCCACGCTCGGCGCGGCCGGTACGGCTGTCGCGGTGGGCGCGGTGGCCACGGGTGTAGGTGGTGCCGTCGCGGCCGGTGCGCGCATGACGCCCGGCGCTGCCCGCATGGCCGTCGGCGGCGCACGTTCGATGGCATCGACCGCCAGCAGCGCCAGGTCCGCCTTCCAGGCAGGTTCCGCCGGTGCTGGCGGTGGCCTCAGGGGCGCGGCGATGGGTCTCGGCAACGTCGCCCGGACCGGCGCGCAGTCGGTCGGGCAGCGCGTGGCCGCCGGTGCGCAGTCGCTGAAGGCGCGTGCCGCTGCTGCCGTCAATCCCGATGGTTCCACAGGCAGCGCTGCTACCGGCTCGCCCGCTCAGGGCAGCGCGGAGGCCGCGACCGCCAACACCGGACAACCCGCGTGGGCCAGCCGCCTGCAACGCCGCCAGCAGCTCACCCATGCCGCCACCACCGTCGCACACACGCTGCGCGGCGGCGACGGTGGCGGCTCGGGCAGCGGCCCCAGTCTGCGCGACCCATCGAACTCATAAGGAGAACCTGCCATGCGATTCAAACGACCGCAGGTGCGCTACGCCGACACACCGCAGCCGGCCACGCCGTACCAGGCCGCCGAACAGGTATGGGACGAGCGCATCGGCTCGGCCCGCGTACAGGCGAAGAACTGGCGGCTGATGGCCTTTGGCTGCCTCGCACTCGCGTTGCTGATGGCCGGCGGCCTTGTGTGGCGCTCAGCGCAGTCCATCGTCACGCCCTACGTGGTGGAGGTGGACCACGGCGGGCAGGTGCGCGCCGTTGGCGAGGCCGCCACGCCGTACCGGCCCAACGATGCGCAGGCCGCGCATCACCTCGCGCGCTTCGTCACGCTGGTGCGCTCGCTGTCCATCGATCCGATCGTGGTGCGGCAGAACTGGCTGGATGCCTACGACTACACCACCGACCGCGGCGCAGCCGTGCTCAACGACTACGCGCGCGTCAACGATCCCTTCGCGCGCATCGGCCGGGAAACGGTGACGGTACAGGTCAACAGCGTCGTGCGCGCAAGCTATGCGTCATTTCAGGTGCGGTGGACGGAGCGCCGCTACGTCAACGGCGCAGCGGCAGGACTGGAGCGCTGGACGGCGGTGGTCTCGATCGTGCTGCAAGCGCCGCGCACCGAGGAGCGGCTGCGCCGCAATCCCTTGGGCATCTACATCAACGGCTTGTCGTGGAGCCGGGAACTCGACTCGATCGAAGGAGACAGGCCATGAAACCGTCTTTACGCTTTTACGCTGTTGTACTGATTACCGTCACGCTGGCGGGCTGCGCCACGCCGCGCAAGCCGCCGACCATCACGCTCGACGAGCCGGTGCAGGCGCAGCCCCTGCCCGAACCGCCCCTGCCGGTAGAAGTGGTCGCGGTGCCGGAGCCCTTGCCGCTGCCGGGACAGTTGATGCCGCTGCCGGTGCAGGACGAGACGCCGCCGACGCCCGAGCCGGAAGACGCGCGCGAGCGCGTATCCCTCGCCAACGCGGAAGCACGCATGGCGCCCACACGCGAAGGCTACATCAACGCGATTCAGGTCTGGCCCTTCACCGACGGCGCGCTCTATCAGGTCTATACCAGTCCAGGCCGCGTGACGATGATCGCCTTGCAGCCCGGCGAGGAACTGGTGACGGTCGCCGCCGGCGACACGGTACGCTGGATCGTCGGCGATACCTCCAGCGGCGGCGGTGACGAGTTGCGCGTCAACGTGCTGGTGAAGCCCACCCGCACCGGACTGAAGACCAACCTGGTCATCACCACCAGCCGCAGGACGTACCTGATCGAGCTGACCTCGACCGAGAGGGCGTGGATGGCGTCGGTGTCCTGGGACTATCCGCGCGACCGCATGCTCGCTTTGCAGCGACAGTCACAGGCGGCGCAAAGCACCGCGCCGGTCGATACCGGCCTGACGCTGGAGAACATCCGCTTCCGCTATGCGATCAGCGGCAGCAATGCATCGTGGAAGCCGCTGCGCGCCTTCGACGATGGCGAGAAGGTTTACATCCAGTTCCCCGGCGGCATCGCACAGGGCGAGCTGCCGCCGCTGTTCGTGATCGGTGCGCAGGGCGATGGCCAGCTCGTGAACTACCGCTTCCGGTCGCCGTACTACATCGTGGACCGGTTGTTCGGCGCCGCCGAACTGCGCCTGGGCGGCGACAAGAGCGACGTGGTGCGCATCGAGCGCACGGATGGCGTCGCGCGGAGGAATTGACCATGAACCAGGACGATTCCCCAGACATGCCTGGTGCCGCACCGAAGCTGGCGCCGGAACAAGTCGCCCTGCGGGCGCAGCCGCGTCCGGTCACGCGGTTGAACCGGCGCATGCTGGCGATTCTGGTTGGCAGCGTGGCCACCGCAGTATTGGGCGCAACGCTCTGGTCGCTGCAAGCACCGCAGCGCCGTGGCGCAGGCGAACCGGCCGAGCTGTACAACGTCGATCGGGTGTCGCGCTCCGAAGGGCTGGCGCAGTTGCCCGCCAACTATTCGCAACTACCGCCGACCTTGCCATCGCTGCCGCCGGAGCTGGGCGAACCCTTGCCCGGCGACCTCGGCGCGCCAATCCTGCGCGCCGAGCAGCGGGCGCAGGGTTACGCACAACCGGGCTATGACCCGGCAGAGACCGAGCGCCTGGCGCGGCTCAAGGAGGCCGAGGAAGCGGCGGCTTCGTCCGTGTTCTTCAGCACGGGCGGACAGCGCGCCACCGTAGCCTCTCCCACGCAGAGCGTGGCAGGGCCGCCACCGCTGACCGGACTGACTGGCTTCGATCCGCTGGCCGCCGGGCCGGCTTCGACGGCCGCGCAGCCTGCCGATCCCACCGCCGTGCAGAACCGGCAGGACCAGAAGGAAGCGTTTCTGAGCAATGCCGGTTCTACGCAAACCCGTAATTCCGGCAACCTGCAACTGCCGGCCTCACCGTACCAGGTGATGGCCGGCACGGTGATCGCGGGCGCACTGGTGACGGGCATCAAGTCCGACCTGCCGGGCGACGTGATCGCCACGGTGACGGAGCCGGTCTACGACACCGCCACCGGCCACCATCTGCTGATCCCGCAGGGCTCGCGCATCCTGGGCCGCTACAACAGCCAGGTCAGCTACGGGCAGACCCGAATCCAGATGGTGTGGCACCGACTGATCCTGCCGGACACTTCATCAAGCCAGCTCGACAACCTCGTGGGCACCGACCCGGCCGGCTATGCGGGCCTAGAGGATGGTGTCGATTGGCATTGGGACCGCGTCTTCGCTGGCGCGGTGCTGACCACGCTGCTGGGTGTCGGCGCCGAGCTGGCCGCCCCGGAGAATCGCCAGGACGGCGATCGCGTCATCGTCGCCGGCCGCGACAGCGTGCAGGACAGCGTGAACCAGATCGGCCAGGAGATGACCCGCCGCAACATGAACATCCAGCCCACGCTGACGGCTCGCCCCGGCCTGCCGGTGCGCATCATCGTCAACCGGGATCTGGTGCTGCGGCCGTACCAGCCTTTGTTCTTCCAGAGAGGATCATCGCAATGAACACGAATAAACTGCGGCTCGGCCCACTGCCCAAGAGCGAGACCTTCAAGCTGACATTCGCGTGTCCGGCCAGCCTGAAGGCTGACCTTGACCGCTACGCCACGCTGCACACGCAGACCTACGGCGAGGCGGTCGACGCGGTGACGCTGATCCCGCACATGCTGGAAGCGTTCATCGCACGAGATCGGGGATTCAGGAAAGGGATGGCCGCGAAAGCGCCACCAGCGCCCCGGCGGGACGCGCCGCCGACGTAGGCGTGCCTCACATCGGCGGCAACTCACGAAGGCGCAGGTCACTGACCTGCGCCTTCGCTTTTCTGGCTATGGCTCGCGGGAGCCTTGTCATATCATTTGCACGGACATTGCCGGACGCTTGCTCGGCTACGCCGAGACCCGCAACCGCCTTGCTCCTATGTGGCTCCCAGCTTGCAAGAGCAGGTATGTGCTAGAAGCTGGCATAGAAGCCAAAATCCTTGTCCCATATAGACTTAGGTGTTTTGCCTGTCAGCAGAGAGTTCTTGACAGGCGACATTTTTTATTGCCTCTGGACTCTCACCAGGGACTGCGTCCCAGGTTATTCGCTTCGCTCACCCCTTCGGGGCCGCGCTGAAGCGCGTTCTAGGGTCTTCATAAACGACGCGTACACCCCGCTTGCAGGCATTCAGTCAGGAACCGGCACGCCCACTCGCTGACGCCACCACGCCTGCGCCAGCATCCAGCCACACCAACCGGAGATGACACCCAATACGTTCGCGACCATGTCCCAACGCGAAGCCGTTCGATGGGGCAAAAGGCCTTGTGCCATTTCGATCCCCAACGCCGCCATAAGCGTAAGGCCTATCCCCCAGAATATTGGCAGGCGCGGAAAGGCGAGCCGCAGAGTAAAGACGAGCGCCGCGAAGCCCATCATGTGATGAAGCTTATCCTGCTGATTGAAAAGCTGCGGCACGGGGTCCGGTTTGAGACCGGCGAAAAGAACGACCGCCAGCACAATCAGAAAGGGCAACATTCGCAAATAAGGCATACGGCGGTTCTCGTTTGAAGATTTGGTCGATGGCAGGCTCCTGCAACGACGCGTCCTCTGACCCGCAAAAATCGGTAAAGATCACCGCCAGCGGACGCTGATTCTTTACTTCATATCTCGGTCACAAAAAAATACCCGCATCAACGGATGCGGGCATTTTTTGAAGCACCTACGGTAACGTCAGATGCTTATGCTTCGGTCTTGCCGACAGCTGACTTGATCAGAGGCTGCAGCTCGCCCTTCTCGAACATCTCAAGAATGATGTCGCTACCACCGACCAGCTCACCATTGACCCACAGCTGAGGGAAGGTCGGCCAGTTGGCATAAGTCGGCAGGTTGGCACGAATTTCGGGGTTCTGCAGGATGTCGACATAAGCGAACTTCTCACCACAGCCCATTATCGCCTGGGTCGCACGAGCGGAAAAGCCGCACTGCGGGGCGTTGGGCGAACCCTTCATGTAAAGCAGCACCGGGTTGTTGGCGATCTGTTCTTTGATGGTTTCGATGATATCCATGGAGTACCTCGGCTAGACACGGTTGCCGCGCATTGTAACGGAAAACGCACGGGAAAGCCGAGCGGAGGACTCGGCTTTATTGTGGCGTAAAGGCCGTCAATGCTGCGATTCAGCCCACCGGAGGCCGTGGGTCGTGGATTTGCGCCTGTGCTCGCTTTCTGGATAAGATCGCGCCTTTCCCGTTTCGTCGCTCCCCGTGCGACCCTCAGTCGTCGGTCCCCTTTTTCTGTCGAAAAGCACTGGATCGCGCTGCGGCAATAAAGGTAGTTGATATGAGCGCAAGGCATTTTCTCTCACTGATGGACTGCACGCCCCAGGAGCTGAACAGCCTGGTCCGCCGCGGCATCGAGCTGAAGGATCTGCGCGAGCGCGGCGTCCTTTTCGAACCGTTGAAGAACCGCGTGCTGGGCATGATTTTCGAGAAAGCCTCGACCCGCACCCGACTGTCATTCGAAGCCGGCATGATCCAGCTCGGCGGCCAGGCGATCTTCCTCTCTCCGCGCGACACCCAGCTGGGTCGCGGCGAGCCGATCAGCGATTCGGCCATCGTCATGTCACGCATGCTCGATGCGATAATGATCCGCACCTTTGCTCATGCGACCCTCACCGACTTCGCCGCCAACTCCAGCGTGCCGGTTATCAACGGCCTATCGGATGACCTGCACCCCTGCCAGCTGATGGCCGACATGCAGACCTTTCATGAACACCGTGGCAGCATCGCCGGCAAAACGGTGGCCTGGATCGGCGACGGCAACAACATGTGCAATACCTATATAGAAGCGGCCATCCAGTTCGACTTCCAACTCAAGGTCGCCTGCCCCGAGGGCTACGAGCCCGACGCCGAGCTTATGGCGCGTGCAGGTGATCGCGTGCAGGTAATGCGTGATCCGCGTGAAGCCGCCGCAGGCGCGCACCTGATCAGTACCGACGTCTGGGCGTCCATGGGCCAGGAAGACGAAGCCGCAGCGCGGCTCGCCACTTTCCGCCCCTATCAAGTAGACCGCGCCCTCCTCGACTGCGCCGCCGAGGACGTGCTGTTCATGCACTGCCTGCCGGCCCACCGTGGCGAAGAGATCAGCCATGACCTGCTCGACGATCCCCGTTCCGTGGCCTGGGATCAGGCCGAAAACCGCCTGCATGTACAGAAGGCGCTACTGGAATTCCTCGTCGAACCGGCCTATCACCACGCATGAAACACGAACCGCCGCTGCTGCAACTGCGTGATCTGGCCTGCGGCTACGGCGAGCAGAGCATCGTCCAGCACCTCAACCTGCACCTGAATCGCGGTGACATCGGCTGCCTGCTGGGCCCTTCCGGTTGCGGCAAAACCACCACACTGCGTGCCATAGCCGGGTTCGAGCCTGTACACCAGGGCGAAATTCAGCTGGCAGATACGGTTATCTCCCGCGCCGGTTTTACCCTGGCACCGGAGAAGCGCCGCATCGGCATGGTGTTCCAGGATTACGCACTGTTCCCGCATCTAACCGTGGCAGAGAACATAGCCTTCGGGATTCGCAAGCAGCCTGACTACTCACGCATCGTTTCCGAGATGCTCGAACTGGTGCACCTGTCGGCCCTCGGCAAACGCTACCCCCATGAGCTCTCTGGGGGGCAGCAGCAGCGCGTGGCGCTGGCCCGAGCCCTGGCACCGGAACCCGCATTGCTGCTGCTTGACGAACCCTTCTCCAACCTTGACGTTGAATTACGCCGACGCCTCAGCCATGAGGTGCGCGAGATCCTCAAGGCGCGTAATACCAGCGCAATCCTAGTCACTCATGACCAGGAAGAAGCCTTCGCTGTCAGCGATCAGGTTGGCGTGTTCAAGGATGGTCGCCTGGAGCAGTGGGATACCCCCTTCAACCTCTATCACGAACCGCTGACACCCTTCGTTGCGAGCTTTATCGGCCAGGGTTACTTCATTCGCGGGCAACTGCTGGACCCTGAAACCGTACAGACGGAGCTCGGCACGATTCGCGGCAACCGGGCCTACACCTGGCCCGCCGGCAGCTCGGTCGACGTGCTGCTGCGCCCGGACGACATCATCTACAAACCGGAAAGCCCGCTGCGCGCGCTGATCGTCGGCAAGACCTTTCTTGGCGCATCGACGCTATACCGGCTGCAGCTGCCCACAGGCAATCAGCTCGTGGCAATCTTCACCAGCCATGCCGACTACCCGACTGGGCAGGAAGTGGGTATCGCCATTGCGGCCGATCATCTGGTAGTGTTCCCGGCCCAGGGCAGTATTGCCGCCCATGAAACCCTGCCACTGGCCGGCGTGGCTCGCTAGGCTTTCTGCCGGCGCTGGCGGAAGAACTCGCTGAGTACCGTTCCGCATTCCTCGGCCAGCACGCCCCCCTCGACCAGCACCCGGTGATTGAGAAAGTCCTGCTCGAAGAACTTGCCGCGACTGACCACCACGCCGGCTTTTGGCTCGGCAGCGCCGTAAACGACACGCTGAATACGCGAGTGCACGATAAGACCTGCGCACATGCTGCACGGCTCGAGCGTGACATAGAGCGTAACGCCGGGTAGCCGATAGTTCTGCAGCGCCTGCGCCGCATCGCGCACCGCGACCATCTCGGCATGCGCGCTGGGGTCGTGCTGCGAGATCGGGCAGTTGTAGCCACGCCCGATGATCTGGCCGCCCTGCACCAGCACCGCGCCCACCGGCACCTCGCCCAAGGCCGCGCCCTGCGCCGCCAGCACCAGGGCTTCGCGCATGAAGTGCTCGTCCTGGCTGCGGTCAATGATCTGCGGTTTTCTCACTGCTGCGCCCTGCCCTTTCTCATACCACCTCGATCGCCGCCATCAACCCGGTTTCCATGTGGTCGATGACATGACAATGGAACATCCAGACACCCGGATTATCAGCGACGAGCGCAATACGGGCCGTTTCGTTCTTGCCCAACAAGTAGGTATCGGTGAACCACGGATCGATCTTGCGGCGACTGGACGAAATCACCTTGAAGGTCATGCCGTGCAGATGGATCGGATGCTGGTACTGGCTGAGATTACGCAGCTCGAAGATGTAATGGCCATCCTTCTTCAGCGTCGCAATCGGGCGATCGGCGCAGGTCTTGTCATTGATGTCCCAAGCCTGGCCGTTGATCTGCCAGAAGGTATAGGCGCCGCCCTGCTCGACGTCGGCCGACAGGGTACCAGCCCACTCGAAATTGAAGCGCAGGGTTTCCGCGCGTTGCAGATCCGGCTCCGCCACGGGATTGGCCGGCAACGCCGGCGGCCAGTCGCTAGCGATTTCGTCATGCGCCACCGAGCGCAGCGTCGCCAGCCGTAGCGGACCATTGCGCAAGGACAGCTCCGTGCCGACCTCCGGCACCTTCAGCGCCAGGTCGATACGCATGCCCGGCCCAAGCCAGTATTCCTTGCCCAACGGCATCGGAGCGACTGGATGTCCATCGAGCGCATAGATACGCGCCTCGCCCTCCGGCAGATTCAGCCGATAGGTCAGCGTGTTGTCGAGATTCAGCAGCCGCAGCCGCACGACCTGCCCGACTGGTAGCTCAACCGTGGGCGCATGCGTGCCGTTCACCGTCGACAGCACACCTGGCGTACCGCCGCGGGCCGCTTCGCGCGGCACGCTGAATTCGGTGAACGCACCCTGCTTGTCGACGTGCCAGCTTTTCAGATTGAGCGTGCGCTCGTGCCTGAAACCGCTCGGTTCGCGCTCCTCGACAATCAGCGGACCGACCAGCCCACGCCCCAGCTGCGCCGCACTACTGGTGTGCGGGTGATACCAGAAGCTGCCGGCATCGTGCAGCTGGAAGCGATAGTCGAAGAACTCGCCGGGCAAAACCGGCAGCTGCGATACATAGGGCACGCCGTCCATTTCCAGCGGCAGACGAATGCCATGCCAGTGGATGGTAGTGGGCTCGGGCAGGTTGTTGATGAAGCGCACCCGCAGCCAGTCACCCTGACGGCCACGCAGCTCCAGGCCCGGCGCCTGCCCACCATAGGCCCAAGCCGGCGTGACGTGACCAGGCACCAGCTCCACATCCAGCGGGGCGGCAATCAACTCATAGTCATGGGTGGTGATGTCGGCCGGGCGACCGAGCCAGTAGCGCGCGCCACTGCCGGCAAGGCCAACGACACCAAGACCGGCCAGGCCGGTGAGAATCTGTCTACGGGTAAAGGACATGCATGGGCTCCAGCCAGTCCGAATTCATGGGCCCATCAGGCTCGACGCGCTTCTCTGCGGAAGCTGCGCATAGCATGAGGGCAGCCTGGGCTGCCCTCATTGCTTCAGATCACTCCCACTCGATGGTGGCAGGCGGCTTGCTCGACACATCGTAGGTCACCCGGGAGATGCCTTCGATTTCGTTGATGATGCGGTTGGACACCTTCTCCAGCAGCTCGTAAGGCAGGTGCGCCCAACGTGCAGTCATGAAGTCGATGGTTTCCACCGCGCGCAGTGCAACGACCCAGGCGTAGCGACGGCCGTCGCCTACCACACCGACCGACTTCACCGGCTGGAACACCACGAACGCCTGGCTGGTCTTGTGATACCAGTCGAAGTTGCGCAGCTCTTCGATGAAGATGTGATCCGCGCGACGCAGCAGGTCGGCGTATTCCTTCTTCACTTCGCCGAGGATGCGAACGCCCAGGCCTGGGCCTGGGAAAGGATGACGGTAGACCATGTCGTAGGGCAGGCCGAGTTCCAGACCGATCTTGCGCACCTCGTCCTTGAACAGCTCACGCAACGGCTCGACCAGCTTGAGGTTCATTTCCTCCGGCAGGCCACCGACATTGTGGTGCGACTTAATGACATGCGCCTTGCCGCTCTTGGCGCCCGCAGACTCGATCACGTCCGGGTAGATGGTGCCTTGGGCAAGGAACTGGATGTTGTCCAGCTTGCTGGCTTCGGCATCGAACACGTCGATAAAGGTGCGACCGATGATTTTGCGCTTCTTCTCCGGGTCCGCCTCGCCTTCGAGGTTGCCGAGGAACTGCGCTTCGGCGTCGGCACGGATCACTTTGACGCCCATGTTCTCGGCGAACATGGCCATCACTTGATCACCCTCGTGCAGGCGCAGCAGGCCGTTGTCGACGAATACGCAGGTCAGCTGCTCGCCAATGGCCTTGTGCAGCAGCGCCGCGACCACCGACGAATCGACACCGCCGGAAAGGCCGAGCAGGACGTTGGCATCACCGACCTGGGCACGCACCTGGGCAATGGCATCTTCGACGATGTTCGAAGGCGTCCACAGTGCTTCGCAGCCGCAGATATCGAGGATAAAGCGCGACAGGATGCGCCCACCCTGGCGAGTGTGGGTCACTTCCGGATGAAACTGCACGCCGTAGTAACCACGGGAATCGTCGCCCATTGCGGCGATCGGGCAGCTGGGGGTGCTAGCCAGGAGGTGGAAGCCGGCCGGAATCTCGGTGACCTTGTCACCATGGCTCATCCATACGTCGAGGCCGAATACACCATCGTCATCCATGTGGTCTTCGATGCCGTCGAACAGCCGTGACTTGCCGACCAGGTCGACGCGGGCATAGCCAAACTCGCGAACGTCCGAGCCCTGCACCTTGCCGCCCAGCTGCTCGGACATGGTCTGCATGCCGTAGCAGATACCGAATAGCGGCACACCGAGATCGAACACAGCCTGAGGCGCGCGCGGGCTACCCTCTTCGTGAACCGACTCGGGGCCACCGGCGAGAATGATGCCGCGCGGGGCGAAGGCACGGATGTCCTCATCGCTCATGTCCCAAGGGTGCAGTTCGCAGTAGACGCCGATCTCACGCACACGACGAGCGATCAGCTGGGTGTACTGGGAACCGAAATCCAGAATCAGGATGCGGTGGGCGTGGATGTCAGGATGAGCCATAGATGCCTCTGCGAGGCAGCTGCAAGCCTCAAGCTGCAAGCTGCAAGTGAAAAAACGAAGCGGCAGCCACGACACCCATTGGCTTGTAGCTTGCCGCTTGAAGCTGGTGGACCTTAGCCGACCCGGTAGTTCGGCGCTTCCTTGGTGATCTGCACGTCATGCACGTGCGACTCGGCCATGCCGGCACCGGTGATACGCACGAACTGCGGCTTGCTGCGCATCTCGTCGACGGTAGCACTGCCGGTATAGCCCATGGATGCACGCAGACCGCCCATCAGCTGGTGGATGATCGCGGCCAGCGAGCCCTTGTACGGTACGCGGCCTTCGATGCCTTCGGGGACCAGCTTCTCGGCACCGGCGGCGGAGTCCTGGAAGTAACGATCCGAGGAGCCCTGTGCCTGGGACATGGCACCCAGCGAGCCCATGCCGCGGTAAGCCTTGTAGGAACGGCCCTGGAACAGCTCGATTTCGCCCGGGGCTTCTTCGGTACCGGCGAACATCGAGCCCATCATCACGGCGTTGGCGCCTGCAACGATGGCCTTGGACAGGTCACCGGAGAAGCGGATACCACCGTCGGCGATCATCGGCACGCCGGTGCCTTCCAGTGCGGCGGATACGTTGGCGATGGCGGAGATCTGCGGCACGCCGACACCGGCGACGATGCGCGTGGTGCAGATCGAGCCCGGGCCGATACCGACCTTGACCGCATCGGCGCCGGCCTTGACCAGGTCCAGCGCAGCTTCGGCAGTGGCGATGTTGCCGCCGATCACCTGCACCTGCGGGAAGTTCTCCTTCACCCAACGCACGCGATCGATCACGCCACGGGAATGGCCGTGGGCGGTGTCCACCACCACCACATCGACACCGGCAGCAGCCAGTGCTTCGACGCGATCACCGGTATCGGCGCCGGTACCGACCGCTGCGCCAACGCGCAGACGCCCCTGGCTGTCCTTGGAGGCCAGCGGGTAGGTCTTGGCTTTCTCGATGTCGCGGAAGGTGACCAGGCCGCGCAGGTGGAAATTGCCGTCTACCACGAGCATCTTCTCGATGCGGTGCTTGTAGAGCTCAGTCTTGATTTCTTCCAGGGCGGTGCCTTCGAGCACGGTGACCAGCTTGTCCTTGGGCGTCATGATCGCTGCGACGGAGTCGCCGGCATTGGGTGTGAAGCGCAGGTCTCGACCGGTGACGATGCCGACCAGCTCCTTGCCGGACACTACCGGAAAGCCGGAGAAGCCCAGTTCATGCGCCTTGCGCAGCAGCTCGCTGATCTTGGTCTCCGGCGTGACGGTGACCGGATCGTGAACGATGGCGGTCTCGTGACGCTTGACCTTGCGCACCTCGGCAGCCTGCTGCTCGATGCTCATGTTCTTGTGGATGATGCCGATGCCGCCTTCCTGAGCCATGGCAATGGCCAGGCGCGCTTCGGTGACGGTGTCCATGGCCGCGGAAACCAGCGGAATGTTCAGCTCGATTTCGCGGGTCAGACGGGTCTTCAGGCTGACATCCTTCGGCAGAACCTCGGAATATCCCGGGATCAGGAGAACATCATCGAAAGTCAGGGCTTCTTGGCTGATACGCAGCATGGCGGGGGCTCCCAGGCGGGAAAAAGGAAGCGCGGCATTATACCCACGGACCCCTCCTCGCTCAATGCGGATGTGCGGGGCTTCGCGCTCGACTAAAAGCGCAGCCCTCAGAAAATGACCGACCGGTCACAGTCGATCGATCACCAGAGCCACCTTAAAACCCAGGCGGTCGGCGAATTCATCGAGAAACGACTGACGCAAGCCCGCCTCGCCCCAGCCGTTGAAGATAAAGCCAAGATTGGAAAAGCCGCACGCCGGAATGAACAAGAAGCCGTTGATGTCGTCTTCGAAGCCACATTCCGGGCAGGTGAAGTTGTCGGTCTGCCGAGGCATCCATTCGTCGAGACTCTCGAACAACGCTTCTCCGATCTCGCGACGACATTCAGGGCAGCCTGCCTCCTCGGCAAAATCTCGTGTCGGCGTGTAGATGCAGCGTTTGGTCACCACCTCAAGGCCGTTGATGGCCTCGCCAAAGGGCAAGCGTTCCGGATGCTGCACGACACTGCGCGCGCCGGAAGCGATGGCGTAGCCCATGCCGCCTACACCGCGACCGCAGGTGGTTGGCAGCGCCTCGACGATGCGCCGCTCGGCCAGCCAGCGCAGAATCATCCGCGCCTTGGCTTCGTGCGCCGGGAACGTGGAAATGCGCGGCACGATGATCGCTTGACTGTGGCTCATGGCGGCTCGGAACGGGAGATGAAGAAAGGCCGCGCAGCTTAGCGCCACCCGTTGGCCGGTCAAGGCCCGCTGGACGGAGGCGAAGCAGATTCGGTTTCCGCCTGGCCGCGCCCGGCTTATCATCGCCGCCATGCTCAAAGATCCCTTCCAGCGTCTGAATCTCGATCGCGAAGTGCTGACCGTCAGTCAGCTCAACGGTCGCGCCCGCCTGTTGCTCGAGGACGTGTTCGCCCAGGTCTGGGTCGAAGGCGAGATTTCCAACCTCGCCCGCCCGGCTTCCGGCCACATCTATTTCACCCTCAAGGACAAGAACGCCCAGGTGCGCTGTGCGCTGTTCCGGCAGAACGCGGCGCGGGTTCGCCAGGCACTGCGCGACGGCCTGGCGGTGAGGGTACGCGGCAAGGTTTCGCTGTTCGAGGGACGCGGCGACTACCAGCTGATTCTCGACACGCTGGAGCCGGCCGGCGACGGCGCTTTGCGCCTAGCCTTCGAGGCACTGAAGGAAAAGCTCAGCACCGAAGGCCTGTTCGCTGCCGAACGCAAGGCTGCCCTGCCCGCCCACCCGCGGCGCATCGGCATCGTCAGCTCGCCGACCGGCGCGGTCATTCGCGACATCATTTCGGTGTTCAAGCGCCGCGCACCTCAAGTCGAGCTGACGCTGATCCCCACCGCCGTGCAAGGTCGCGAAGCCACCGGACAGATCGTCCGCGCACTGCAGCTAGCCGATGCCCAGGGCTTCGATGCGCTGATTCTGGCCCGCGGCGGCGGTTCGCTGGAGGACCTATGGTGCTTCAATGAAGAAGCGGTGGCGCGCGCGGTGGATGCCTGTGTCACGCCGATTGTCAGCGCCGTGGGCCACGAAACCGATGTCTCGATCGCCGACTTCGTCGCGGACGTTCGCGCGCCGACGCCATCGGCTGCCGCCGAACTGCTGGCACCGAGCAGCGCCGACCTGCAACACCGGCTGAGCGGGCTGCAACAGCGCCTGGTATTGCGCATACGCGACCGCCTGCACCGTGACGCCATGCGCCTGGAAAGTCTGACTCGCCGCCTGCGCCACCCCGGCGAACGCCTACAACAGCAGGCCCAGCGCATCGACGACCTCGAGCAGCGCCTGCTACGCGCCGTCGACCGACGCCTGTGCAGCGGGCAGGAGCGTGTGGCACGCCTGGAAACCCGACTCGCCGCGCAACATCCGGGGCGCACCCTCAACCTGTTGCGTCAGCGCCTCGAGCATCTGTCCTCGCGCCTACCACGGGCAATGCAGGGCAACCTGAAGGGGCGACGCCAGCACCTGCAAGGCCTCGCCCAGACACTAAACGTGGTGAGTCCGCTGGCCACGCTCAGCCGCGGCTACAGTATTCTGCTCGACGAGCGCGGCCAGGCGATCCGCAGCGCCAGCCAGACCCAGCCTGGCCAGCGGCTGAAAGCCAGGCTCGGTGAAGGGGAACTGGAGGTCAGGGTGGAAGACAATCATCTGGAGCCGATCACACTGCCGCTGCTATAAAGCGGGCGCTGTAGTTGGGCGTGTGGAGCAATAAGCCTGCGCGTAGTGCCCCCCCTTCTATTGCAGCCCGAAAGCTTCGCCTCGAGGGCGTGCCGCCCACGAGACAGCTGAGATGCGCCCAACTATCTGAGTTCAAAGGGTACCCACGACGGTCGGCACGCCGACCAGCAAGAGGCGACATCGACGCCCGCCGCGCAACGAGGCAGGCCGGCACCACTGACCTGCCTCTTTCTCTCTGCCGATGTTTACGCGAGGATGGGCCGTTTCTATTAGCGGATCCATCCATGTCACGTTTCCTCGCCCTGCTGCTCTGCCTCACGCTTGCCCTACCCACCCACGCCGAAGGCTTCATCACCCGTCTGCTGAACAAGCCCGTACCTGGCGGCGTTGCCGTGATCGAGCTAGGTGACGGCGCTACCGCACCGCAGGCTCGCTATCAGGGCAAGCCGACGTTGGTGGTGCGCGAGGATGGCAAGCGCTGGATCACTATCGTCGGTATCCCGCTGTCGGCGAAGCCGGGCCAGCAACAACTGGAGGTCGACGGCCGTCCCCAGACCTTCCAGGTCGAAAGCCGCGAGTACCGTGCGCAGCACATCACCCTGAAGAATCAGCGCCAAGTCAATCCGAACCCGGCAGACCTCAAGCGCATCGAGCGTGAGCTGGACGAACAGAACCGCGCCTACCGCCAGTTCAGCACCAATCAGCCGAGCAACCTGCTATTCGATCGCCCGGTCAACGGCCCGCTATCTTCGCCGTTCGGCCTGCGTCGTTTCTTCAACGGCGAGGAGCGCAATCCGCACTCAGGGCTGGATTTCGCCGCAAAGACCGGCACTCCGATCAAGGCACCGGCAGCGGGCAAGGTCATACTGACCGGCGACTATTTCTTCAACGGCAAGACAGTCTTCGTCGACCATGGCCAGGGGTTGATCAGCATGTTCTGCCATCTTTCCGAGATCGGTGTGAAAGTCGGCGACCAGCTGGCACGGGGTCAGGTGCTCGGCAAAGTCGGGGCAACCGGGCGTGCCACTGGCCCCCACTTGCACTGGAACGTAAGCCTTAACGACGCGCGAGTCGACCCGGCCATCTTCATCGGCGCGTACAAGCCTTGAACACATCAAGAGGAACGACAGCGATGCGCATCAAAGCGACGGACTCCACCCTGCTGATCATCGACATCCAGGAACGCCTGTTCCCGGCCATCCTCGACAATGAAGCCATGGCCGAGCACACCGCCTGGCTGCAGCAGGTGGCCCAGCGAGTCGGCGTACCGGTGCTGCTGACCGAGCAGTACAGCAAGGGACTCGGCCCAACGATCGCCGCCCTGCGCAATGGGGTGGATGAAGCGGCCATTGTCGAGAAGCTGCATTTCTCCGCGGCAGGCGACGGCGAGCTGTTCCAACGCGCTGGTGGCGAACGCCGGCAGTTCATCATCTGCGGCTGCGAGACTCACGTGTGCGTGCTGCAAACCGTGCTCGAGCTGCGCGAGCGCGGCAACGAGGTCTTCGTCGTGGAAGAAGCCGTCAGCTCGCGGCGGGCCAGCGACAAGGCGCTGGCCTTGGAGCGCATGCGCCAGGCCGGCGCGGTGATCGTCTCGCGGGAGATGGTCGCTTTCGAATGGATGGAACGCGCCGGGACCGAGATGTTCAAGAGCATCAGCCGCGAATTCATCCGCTGAGCAAAGCCGCCACATGAACAACCGAGCCGCGACCGGCGCACTTTTGCCAAGGTCGCGCCCGAACATATTGGATGGAGTAGATCATGTCTGACGATCTGGCCGGCTGGCTGGACTGGCTCAGAGCCCACCCTGAACTGCAGACGCTGCTCGCCAGCGCCACGCTGATATTCGCCGCCTGGCTGTCCAACTGGGTTGTCAAACGCATCCTGGTGCGTGGCCTTTACCGCCTGCTGCAACACACCCGCGAGAACAAGCTGCAGGATTTCGGCGTCATCAAGCGCCTGTCGAACATCGTCCCGGCACTGGTGCTGTCGATCGGCGTGACGACCGTGCCGGGTCTGCCGAAAGCCGCGGTAACCGTGGTGCAGAATGTCTGCGGCGGCTTCATCGTGCTGACCATCGCACTGGCCCTGGGCGCGGTGCTGGACATCATCAACCTGATCTACCAGCGCCGGCCGGATGCGCGCCTGCACCCGATCAAGGGCTATCTGCAGGTGGTGAAGATCGTCGTCTATGCCATCGCGACGATCCTGATCATCGCCACGCTGATCGACCGCTCGCCGCTGATCCTGCTATCCGGCCTTGGCGCCATGGCGGCGGTGCTGATGCTGATCTTCCAGGACACCCTGCTCTCACTGGTGGCCAGCGTGCAGATCACCTCCAACGACCTGATCCGCGTCGGTGACTGGGTAGAGATGCCGCAGCTAAACGCCGATGGCGACGTGATCGATATAGCCCTGCACACGGTCAAGATCCAGAACTGGGACAAGACCATCACCAGCATTCCCACCAAACGCTTCATTTCCGACTCGTTCAAGAACTGGCGCGGAATGCAGGAAAGCGGCGGCCGACGCATCAAGCGCAGTCTGTATCTGGATCAGCAGAGCGTGCATTTTCTGAGCGAGGACGAGTGCAAGCATCTGCACCGCTTCAACCTGCTGGACGAATACCTCACCAACAAGCGCCATGAGATCGACGAATGGAATGCCAAGCTCGAAGAGCGTGGCAAAGAGCCGGTGAACACCCGGCGTATCACCAATATCGGCAGCTTCCGTGCTTACGTCGAACGCTACCTGCGCAGCCACGGCGGCATCCATCAGAACATGACGCTGATCGTACGGCAGCTGAGCCCGACCGCGGACGGCCTGCCACTGGAGATCTACTGCTTCACCAACACAGTGGCGTGGACGCAATACGAGGCGATCCAGTCGGACATTTTCGACCATCTGCTGGCGATCCTGCCGGAATTCGGTCTGCGCGTGTTCCAGCACCCAAGCGGGGCCGACATGCGCAACTGGGGCGAGTCGCTAGGGCAGCGTGGCGCACCGGCACTTCCGCCTGCGGAAGAACAGCCAGTCGTGCGCGATCGTGAAGAAAGTACGTCAACGATAGCTGAGCAGAGGTAGGCAATGATCGGCGCGCAAGCAGCGTTTTGCGAGCCGACGACTCGAACCGAGTCATAACGCAGCGTCGCCAACCCGGGGGCTTCACAGAGCCCTAATCGTAGGTTGGCGCTGAGGCACGAAGCAGCTGGTGAAGCTTTGAGCACTGCCCATGCGTCGTCCCTGACGCCAGCGCCGCGAGCCGCTCCAGCACGCCCCGCGCCTCAGCGCCAACCTACGTCCGGAGCGAGGCGAACCCTCGCTCCTTTATCGCCGTTGTCTCGTTAGAAGCTCATGTCGACCCGCGCCCAGTAGGTGCGGCCCGGTTCGTTGACTCGGCTGGTGGGCTCAAGGCCGTAATCGGCGAAGCCCGCACTGCCGGCTAGATTGAGATGCTCGCTGTAGGCCTTGTCCAGCAGGTTGTCGACGCCCGCACTGAGCTTTAAGTTCTTGTTCAGCCGGTAGGCGCCGTTGACCGCCAGCACGCCGAAACCAGCGCTCTCGTCGAAGTCCTTGCCGACCACCGTGCCCTGGTTCTCTGCGACCCTTCCCTGCGAGGCAACCACGCGCCAGAGGCCACTGGTGCTCCAGTTGTCGCGCTCGTAGGTCAGCCCCAGGCGCGCTTCCAGTGGCGGAATCTGTGGCATGGCGCGATCATCGCTGCGGTTCTTGCCCCAGGCGTAGGCCAGGCTCGCATCACCCTTCCAGTTGCTGGTGAAACGGTAGCTTGCGCCCATCTCGGCACCGGCGATGGTGGCGTCGATATTGCTGACCTCGGCACGGAGCATGCCGGGCATCACGCCAGGCACATAGCTGAACAGGATGTAGTCCTCGACCAGGCCGGCATAGGCGGAAACCCAGGCCTCCAGTGGTCCTTTTGCGTATTGCAGGCCGACATCCAGCTGGGTGGTCTTTTCCGGCCGCACCGAATCGAAGGGTTGCACCGTGCCCACCGGGCCGGGATTGGAGACGAACAGCTCCCAGTAGTCGGGAAAGCGCTGCGCGTGGCCGAGACCTGCGTACCAGGTCGCCGGCAGGCTGACGAGCTCCTCCTCAAAGCGCACGAAGCCGCTGTAGAGCGTGTCGCGACGGGTTTCGCCCTGGGTCGGGTTGTCCCAATCCTGACTGACCGGCATACCCATCATGTTTTTCAGGGTCGGGTGATGGCTGCGGAAGAAATCGCGCTCGTCTGTCGCCTCATGCAGGTCCAGACGCAGGCCAGTGATGAGCTTCTCACGCTCACTGAGCTGCCACGTCAGTTCGCCGAAGATGCCATAGCTATGCAGCATTGCGTCCGGCACCCAGGGCAGCGCGTCGCTTCCCGCGGCCGCAACCATCTGGTTGACGTGCAGGTTCGGGTCCATGACCTTGCGATGCTCGCTGCGCTGCGCATCGACACCAGCCTTCAGTTCGGCATCAGCCCACTGCCAGGTGCCCACCAGGCGGCCGCCCAGCGTGCGGCGATCAACGCGCGACAAGGTCCGCTGGGTCATCATCGAAGTCGGCACGAAGTCGCGCAGGCTGTAGTTGTCCATGATGTGGTCGGCGTAGTTGTAGTAGACCTGCGCCTCCAGGCCGTAGAAGGTCTCGCCCAGATTGGTCTTTTCGAAGCGCAGCCCCAGGCTTTCGCGCTGGAACTGGCTACCGTCCATGCCGCGCCCGGCATAACGCGCGTAACCGTCACCACGGCCGGCGGTCAGCTCGACCAGGGTGTCCGCATCCGGCGTCCAGCCCAGCGCCACGTCGGTGTTCCACTTGTCGTAACGCGACGGCACGGTGTTGCCATTGCCATCGGCGTAATCGTCGGCCTGGGAGCTGTTGGCCATCAGCCGTGCGTAGCCCTGGCTGTTGCCGGCGGCCGCATCCAGGTTGCGATCGAAGCGGCCGTTGGAGGCAGTCAACAGGCTGCCGTTGATGCGGTAATCCGGCTCGGTGAACTGCTCCGGCTCGCGCTCGAAGAGCACGGTGGCAGCCGAAGCGCCTGGCCCCCAGAGCACGCTCTGCGGCCCTTTGATGACCGTCAGCTTGTCGAAGGTATCCGGGCTGATGTACGAGCTCGGCGAATCCATGCGATTCGGGCAGGCACCGAGCATTTCGCCGCCGTTGGAGAGCAGTTTCAGGCGCGAACCGAACATGCCGCGGAACACCGGATCGCCATTGACGCCGCCGTTACGCACGGCAGAGAAGCCGGGAATGGTCTTCAGGTAGTCGGCACCATCGCTGGCCGGCATCGGCTGGCGTGGGATCTTGGGGTCGGTAACGACCGTCAGCGGGGATTGCTGGCCGACGCCGGTAATGACCATCGGCGCCAGTTCGACGGCATCGGCGTGCGCCGCATGAACGGAGTGGTCGGTTTCGGCCGCCAGTGCACTGCCGGCGAGCATCCCCAGCAGCGCGGCATGGGCGAACTGCCAACGCAGACGGGACGGTTGAATCGAAAAACGCTCAGACAGGCGCGCAGGCGCCGTACAGCCATGAGTAATGCTGGACATAAGAACTTCCACTTCTGCATGTGATTAGGCCGCAACGAGGCGGCCGATTACGGTCAGCAGTGGAGATGCGGTGGAGCGCGGGGGTGGCCGCTGCTGCGGCGAGACGCAGGAGCCTGCGGCTGTTCGGGAAGTGGGTGGAAGTAGGCCGGCGCGTGGCGCGGCAGCACCAGATCGACGGACAGGTTGAGCGGCGGGTTGACCGTCAACAACTCGCAATAGCCGCAAAGCTCGAGCGCTGCTAGCCACGCAGGCTCGCCTGCACGCGCCTGGCCGTGATGACCGTGGGCAGCGGGCTCATGCTCGGCATGGTGATGGTGCTGCGCATTGGCCTGGGCGGCCTGGACGGCGGAGTACAACGGGCCGACATGAATCATCAGCATGGCGAACAGGCCAAGCCAGATGCTCATTGTCGAAAGCCGTTTGCGTGTCACTGGCGTGTCCTTCGTGACATGACCCTATGGAGTGGCTGGATGATCGCACAGCCTTTTCGCCCCGGCCGCTGCGACATGAGGCCGCAACAGAGCCGCGCAATCAAGCTTTGATTTTCATAACCAAGCCAGCACCAATCACCAATAAGCACCACTTACAGCAATAAAACATCAATTTTTTATCATCCCTTGCAATGCATAACCACGAAGCACTAGCTTTGCACCATAAACCAATGCTCGTAGTGGGCAGACATGTTGCTAGCTCAAGGATTGCCTGGGGAAAAACCATGACCATGCTCAAGAACCCTTCGAAAAAATACCGCGCCTTTCGGGCCATCGATATTCCGGATCGCACCTGGCCGTCCAAGTCGATCACCCAGGCACCGATCTGGCTGAGCTCGGATCTGCGCGATGGCAACCAGTCGCTGATCGAGCCGATGGATGCCGCGAAGAAGATGCGTTTCTTCAAGACCTTGGTTCAGGTCGGCATCAAGGAAATCGAGGTCGGCTTCCCCTCTGCTTCGCAGACCGACTTCGACTTCGTCCGCGAGCTGATCGAAGGCGGCCACATCCCCGACGACGTAACTATCCAGGTGCTGACCCAGGCGCGCGAAGACTTGATCACCCGCACCTTCGAGTCGCTGAAAGGCGCCAGGCAGGCCATCGTCCACTACTACAACGCCACCGCTCCGAGCTTCCGCCGCATCGTCTTCAATCAGGACAAGGCCGGCGTGGTGAACATCGCGGTCAACGCAGCAAAGATCATCAAGCGCCTGGCCGCACAGAATCCGGAAACCGCCTGGCGTTTCGAGTACTCGCCGGAGATCTTCAGCTCCACCGAGCCGGAATTCGCGGTCGAGGTATGCAACGCCGTGATCGAGGTGTTCCAGCCGACACCCGAGCAGAAGCTGATCCTTAACCTGCCGGCCACGGTCGAAGCCGCCACACCCAATATCTACGCCGACCAGATCGAGTGGTTCTGCCGTCATGTCGACCGCCGCGACAGCGTGCTGGTGAGCCTGCACACCCATAACGACCGGGGCACCGGCGTGGCCGCCACCGAGCTGGGCCTGATGGCCGGCGCCGATCGCGTCGAAGGCTGCCTGTTCGGCAACGGCGAGCGTACCGGCAACGTCGACCTGGTCACCGTGGCGCTGAACATGTACACCCAGGGCGTCGACCCGCAACTGGACTTCTCCGACATCGACGCCGTGCGCAAGGTGGTCGAGGAATGCAACCAGTTGCCGGTGCACCCACGTCATCCCTATGTCGGTGATCTGGTGCATACCGCGTTCTCCGGCTCGCACCAGGATGCGATCCGCAAGGGCTTTTCCCAGCAGGATCAGGAGGGCGTCTGGGAGGTGCCGTATCTGCCGATCGACCCGGCCGACATCGGCCGCAGCTACGAGGCGGTGATTCGCGTCAACAGCCAGTCCGGCAAGGGCGGCATCACCTTCCTGCTCGAGCAGGAGTACGGCATCAGCCTGCCGCGGCGCATGCAGATCGAGTTCAGCCAAGTGGTGCAGAAGGAAACCGACCGCCTCGGCCTGGAAATGAGCGCAAAGCAGATCTATGCGCTGCTGGAAGCCGAGTACCTGCAAGCCACCGCGCCCTACACGCTCAAGGGCCATCGCCTGCAGGAAGAGAACGGCACCAGCGCGGTGGATGTGGAAGTCGCGACCAATGGTGAGGTTGCCCACTGGCGCGGCATCGGCAAGGGGCCGCTGGAAGCGCTGGTAGCCGCGTTGCCGGTCAAACTGGAGATCATGGACTACCACGAGCACTCCATCGGCGCCGGCAGCAACGCCAAGGCCGCCGCGTACATCGAGGTACGCCTGGACGGCGAGCGCCCTCTGCACGGCATCGGCATTGACGAGAACATCACCACTGCCAGCATCCGCGCGCTGTTCAGCGCCATGAACCGGGCCTTGCGTGAGGCGCAGGAGCAGGCCGCCTGACCCCCTGCGGCGAAGCCCATCGGGCTCGCCATTCCTGAGCGCCACGCCGGCAAGCTCGTCCCGCCGGCGCCATCACTGATGGCGCCGGCACCTTGCTACAGCACCGCCACGCGTCGCCGGTCGCGACCAGCAGCGGTGAACGACTGAACTGTTCGCCTCCCAATACCCTCCCAACTCAGCCAGCCAAGCCCCGGCAATTCGGCAGAAACACGTCAGCCATCGGCAGGATTGTGCAAACGCTCCTGTTTCCGCTGCCGTTAGGCTTGGCCTCTGCAAATCCCGAACGAACAAAGGAGCCGTCATGAGCAACAGCATCGGTTACGCCGCCCTCGACCCGAGCGCCCCACTTGCCCCCTACTCATTTTCGCGCCGCGAAGTTGGGCCTAACGACGTACAGATCGAGATTCTCTTCTGCGGCGTCTGCCATTCGGACCTGCATACCGCACGCAACGAGTGGAACAACACCCTGTATCCCTCGGTGCCCGGCCACGAGATCGTCGGCCGCATAAGCGCCGTCGGCGCGAACGTCAGCAAGTTCAAGGCGGGCGATATTGCCGGCGTTGGCTGCCTGGTCGACAGCTGCCGCACTTGCTCGTCTTGTGGCGAGGGGCTGGAGCAATATTGCGAGAACGGCTTCGTCGGCACTTACAACGGTCCAGCCTTCGGCGGTGGCGAGAACACCCTCGGCGGCTATTCGGACAACATCGTGGTGGATGAAAAGTACGTGCTGCGCATCAACCACACTGACAACCTCGCCGCAGTCGCGCCGCTGCTTTGCGCGGGTATCACCACCTACTCGCCGCTGCGCCAGTGGAAGGTCGGCCCGGGGCAGAAGGTCGGTGTAGTCGGCCTCGGCGGGCTCGGCCATATGGCGGTGAAGATCGCCAACGCCATGGGGGCGAAGGTCGTGCTGTTCACCACCTCGCCAGACAAGCGGGAAGATGCCTTGCGTCTTGGCGCGTCCGAAGTGGTGGTATCGAAGAACAAGGACGAGATGGCGGCTCACGCCAACAGCTTCGACTTCATCCTCAACACCGTTGCCGCGCCGCACAACCTCGATGCGTTCGTGAATCTCCTCAAGCGCGACGCCACCATGACGCTGGTCGGCGCACCGGCTTCGCCGCATCCGTCTCCCAGCGTGTTCGGTCTGATCTTCAAGCGCCGCCGCATCGCCGGCTCGCTGATCGGCGGCATCGCCGAAACCCAGGAGATGCTCGACTTCTGCGCCGAGCACGGCATCGTCTCGGACATCGAGATGATCCGCATGCAGGACATCAACGAAGCCTACGAGCGCATGCTCAAGAGCGACGTGAAGTACCGCTTCGTCATCGACATGGCCACCCTGAAGGCGGCCTGATCGTTCGGCTGGCAAGCCTGCGGGCGCGCCAGCCCTTCCCTCTTTGTTGCGCAGCCGCTAAGGTCGCCCGCCTTCGTCATGGAGGCGGCATGCGCTATCTGATCTTCGTCACCCTGCTCTGGGCCTTTTCCTTCAACCTGATCGGCGTCTACCTGGCCGGCCAGGTGGACAGCTATTTCGCCGTGCTGACGCGGGTGATTCTCGCCGGTCTGGTGTTCCTGCCGCTGACCCGCTGGCGCGGTGTGGCGCCCGGCTTCATCGCCGGCGTGACCCTGGTCGGCGCGCTGCAATTCGGCGTCACCTACCTGTGCCTGTACATGAGCTTCAACGTGCTGACGGTCGCCGAGGTGCTGCTGTTCACCGTGCTCACTCCGCTGCACGTGACGCTGATCGACGACGCGCTCAACCGTCGCTTCAACCCCTGGGCGCTGGTCGCGGCAGCCGTCGCGGTGTTCGGCGCCGGGCTCATCCGTTACGACGGCGTCTCCGGCGACTTTCTCGGCGGCTTCCTGCTCATGCAGCTGGCCAACTTCACCTTCGCCGCCGGCCAGGTGTTCTACAAGCATCTGACGCAGCGTTACCCCTCCGATGTGCCATTGCACCGTCGCTTCGGCTACTTCTTCCTCGGCGCACTGCTGATCGTGCTGCCGGCCTGGCTGCTGTTCGGTAACGCCGAGAAACTGCCGACCACGACGACGCAATGGGCGGTGCTGATCTGGATGGGTGTACTGGCCACGGCTATCGGCCAGTTCTGTTGGAACAAGGGCGCGACGCTGGTCGATGCCGGCACCCTGGCGGTGATGAACAACATGGCGGTGCCGGTGGGTCTGGTGCTCAATCTACTGTTCTGGGGCACTACGACCAACCTGATACTGCTAGCGGTCGGCGGCGCAATCATTCTCGCCTCCCTGCAGATCAATCAACTGGGTCAGATGAAGGCCTGATGACATCAGGCAAACCATTGTTTTTTATGACTTTTAATTAACTGACAGGTAAGATGCCGGCCCGCGCATGGATGCGACACTCGTTCAGTTGTCGAGAATTCCATGCGTCGCCTCAGTCTCTTCCTGCTTGCCCTGTTCTGCTGCACCATTACTTATGCCGATGCTCCTCGCACCTTCCGTGAAGCGAAGAAGGTCGCCTGGACGCTTTATGCCGACCGACCGGTGGACTTCTACTGCGGCTGCAGCTTCAAGGGCAATCGCATCGACCTGCGCAGCTGCGGCTACGTCCCGCGCAAGCAGCCCAAGCGCGCAGAACGGGTCGAGTGGGAACACATCGTTCCGGCCTGGGTCATCGGCCATCAGCGTCAGTGCTGGCAACAGGGCGGGCGCAAGCAGTGCACCGCCAAGGACCCCGTTTTCAGCCTGGCCGAAGCCGATCTGCACAACCTGGTCCCGGTGGTCGGCGAGGTAAACGGTGACCGCAGCAACTTCGGTTTCGGCATGCTTAGCGAAAAGCCCAGCCAGTACGGCGCCTGCCCCTTCGTGGTGAACTTCAAACAGCGCACGGCTATGCCGCCCGAGTACAGCCGCGGCGCCATCGCCCGCACCTATCTGTACATGAGCGAGCGCTACAAGCTGCGCCTGTCGAAGCAAGACCAGCGCCTGTACGACATCTGGAACCGCCAGCACCCGGTCAGCGAATGGGAGCGCACGCGCAACCAGCGCATCGCCTGCGTGCAGGGCAACGCCAATACCTATGTCGGTGAAGTCGATCTGCGGCGCTGCAATCGCTCGATCTCCCGCTCGGCAACGGCAGCCGGCCGCCAGGGCTGAAACACCACTCGCCTGCGTCCGGTTGCAGGCCGTCTGGCTCCCCGGCATGCTGCCGGCTGGATCGATCACGACGGCTAACCCGATGCAGGACAAAACGCTCTATTCAACGCTGGGATTGGTTGTGCTGCTGGCGCTGGCTTGCTCCGCGATTGCTCCGTATGACCGTGCCACCTGGCTGCTGGAAGTCGCTCCGGTACTGATTGCTGCGCCCCTGCTACTGTGGAGCCACCAGCGCCTGCCGCTGACGCGACTGCTCTACGTGGTGATCGCCGTTCATGCGCTGATCCTGATCCTCGGCGGCACCTACACCTACGCGCGAGTCCCGCCGGGGTTCTGGGTGCAGGAGTGGTTCGACCTCAGCCGCAATCCATACGACAAACTGGGGCATTTCATTCAGGGCGTGACACCTGCCCTGCTCGCTCGGGAGATCCTGCTACGCCTGCGTTTCATTGCACCTGGGAGAATGCTGGGCTTTCTCGCAGTCTGCGTCGCGCTGGCGTTCAGCGCGTTCTATGAGCTGATCGAGTGGTGGGTGGCACTCATTGCCGGACAAGGCGCAGAGGACTTTCTCGGAACCCAGGGCGATCCATGGGATACCCAATCGGACATGTTCATGGCACTGCTTGGAGCGCTCTGGTCCGTCGCCCTGCTGGCGAGGGTACAGGATGGTCAGATCACACGCATGAGCCGTCCGGACAAGGCGGAGTAGCGCGATGTTCTATCGTGTTGGCGCGGACGCCGTGTTGCTCCTGCACCTCGGTTTCATTCTCTTCGTGCTGTTTGGCGGCTTGCTGGTCGCGTGGAAACGCGGCTTTGTACTGCTGCACATTCCGGCGATCGTCTGGGGCGTGTTCGTCGAACTGACCGGACGCCCCTGCCCGTTGACGTACTGGGAAAATCTGCTGCGACACCTGGCGGGCGACGCGGGCTACCGGGCCGGTTTCATCGAGCACTATCTGCTGCCACTGATCTATCCGGCCTGGCTGAGCACTCCGGTTCAGTACGTGCTGGCTGCCGTCGTAGTGCTGGTCAACCTGCTCATCTACGGCTGGCTGCTGTGGCGCCGGCGGCGCAATGCCGTCACTCACGAGTCGGTCAGAAAGTAGCCGAGGCGCCTTCGGCGTCGCACTTTCACATCGGGTTACAAGCTGCCAATACTCGGCCAAAGCGTCTATCGACGGGTCTTTGCGGGTGCGTTTCGACATCTTGCGCATCGTCCGTAGCCCTGCGCCGAGAACCTTGTGGCGGTGGCCGGGTCGGGACATTAACGCCCCAGCCAAGCCGAACGGGGCTGGAACTCGCCTAGGGGATAATTCATGTCACTCGCGTTCGCTCGCTGTCCCGCTTTACTCATCGCGCTGCCTTTTCTAATCGCCACGCTGACTGTCGCCCATGCGCAGGACGCGCCAGAGCTCGACGTGCCTTATGTGCCAACGCCGGACCGTGTGGTCGCCCGGATGCTTGAGATGGCCAACGTGAAGGCCGGCGATACCGTCATCGATCTCGGCTCCGGCGACGGGCGCATCGCCATCGCCGCCGTCCGTGATCGCGGCGCCGACTCGGCCGTGGGTATCGACCTGGACCCCGAACGGGTAGAGGAAGCCGAGGCCAATGCGAAATCGGCTGGCGTAACCGACAAGGTCAGCTTTGAACAGGGCGACTTGTTCAAGAAGGACATTTCCGAGGCGACGGTGCTGACCATGTACTTGCTGCCCCGTTTGAACATGCGCCTGCGCCCGGTCATCCTCGACACGCTGAAGCCCGGCACGCGGGTAGTGTCCCACGCGTTCGGCATGGACGACTGGACAGCCGACCGCACGGACTATATCGGCGGCAGCTATGTCTACCTGTGGATCGTTCCGGCAAAGGTCGAGGGTCGCTGGGAGGTCGAGACGCCTGACGGGCGCTTCATCCTCGATCTGCAGCAGCAGTTTCAGCAGGTACTCGGGGTCGCCAGCTCCGGTGGTTTACAGAACGCCGTGAGCGGCAGCATCGAAGGGGACGTGATCCACTTCGACGTCGGTGGCAAGCAATACGCCGGAAAGGTCGAAGGTGATCGCATCAGCGCGCTGAAAGGCGAAGGCTCAGCGGCTGGTTGGAGCGCGCGGCGCAGCTGAGCATGGACGCTCGCGCAGATACCCGGCACGCAACCGGGCTTTCCGTTCTCGACGGGGTCGCCGTGCTGGTGGGCGTCGTGGTCGGCGTGGGAATCTTCGGCTTTCCACCACTGGTTGCCCAGCATGCCGACAGCTCAGCGACTTACATCGTCTTGTGGCTGGCCGGCGGCGTGCTGATGCTGGTTGGCGCGCTCTGTTATGCGGAGCTTGGCGCAAGTTGCCCGAGCGAAGGCGGCGAGTACCACTACTTATGTCTGGCCTGGGGGAACAGGCTAGGGCTGATGTTCGCCTGGGCACGCGGCACCGTTATCCAGACCGGCGCCATTGCGGTCGTCGCATTCATCTACGGTGATTACGCACAGCGACTCCTGCCCTTGGGTGATCATGGAGGCGCGTTGCATGCGGCCTTCTCCGTGGTCCTGCTGACCACACTCAACGTGCTCGGCACCCGTCAATCCAAACGCATCCAGGTGGTCCTTAGCGGCCTGACGCTGCTCGCTCTCACCACGCTGATGTTCGCCGGCCTGCTCGCACCTGAACAGACCAAGCCAGAGCCGGTGATCGAACCCATCGATGGAGGGATCGGTATGCTGGGAATGGGCATGGTCTTCGTGCTGCTTACTTACGGCGGGTGGAACGAAACAGCCTACTTGTCCGGAGAGCTGCGCGATCCGGGACGCAACATGAGCAGGGTTCTGCTTCTCGGCACCGTCGTCGTGACCCTGCTCTACCTGCTCAGCAACATCGCGCTGCTTCAGATCTTCGGCCTGCAGGCGCTGCGCCAGTCGGATGCGATCGGCGCCGATTTGCTGGAAGTTGTTACCGGGAGCTGGGCCGCACAGGGTTTGAGCCTACTGATCTGCCTCACCGCGCTGAGCACAATTAACGCGACCATTCTTACCGGTGCCCGGGTGTATTACGCACTGGGGCGCGATGTCCCACGGCTTGGGATGCTGGGCGCTTGGAACGAGCGCGGCTCGACACCCGTTCGCGCGCTTCTGGTTCAGGCTGCCATTACGCTGCTGCTGATCCTGTTCGGCGCGTTAAGCCAGAGCGGCGTGCAGGCCATGGTCGCCTATACCGCCCCGGTCTTCTGGTTCTTCATGTGCATAACGGCGCTGTCGCTGCCGCGCTTGCGCAAACTGCAGCCAGATGCTCCACGCCCATTCAAGGTGCCGTTCTACCCCGCGCTGCCGCTGATCTTCGCCGCCAGCTGCCTGGCATTGTTCATCTCAAGCACCTTGTACGCTGGCGCAGGCGCGCTGCTCGGGCTCCTGGTCCTGGCGTCCGGGCTCCCGCTATTGCTGATGCGCGGCACTACACCCGCCGCGCAAACCCGACCCTGAGCCACTACGGCTTCAGCTCGAACTCATCGCAGTCGTGATAAGCCGGAAAGCGCTCGCGAAAGGTCGCCAAGTCGCGCGAGCGCAACGTGCAGCGCAGTACCGTGTCTCGATCTTCGCCGTTCAGCAGCGTATCGCCCTTGAAGTCGAGTATCTGGCTGTCGCCGCTGTAGGGATAGCCCTTGCCGTCTTCGCCGACCCGGTTGACCGCTGCGACATAGCAAAGATTCTCGATAGCCCGCGCCGGCAGCAGGCGGTTCCAGGCGTCGCGGCGCGCAGCAGGCCAATTGGCGGTGTAAAGCAGCAGGTCGGTGCCGTGTGGATCGCGGCTCCACACCGGGAAGCGCAAGTCGTAACAGATCAGGGGGCGCACGCGCCAACCGTTCACCTCGAACAGCGCCTGCTGCTGCCCGGGAGTGTAGTGCTTGTGCTCGCCGGCCATGCGGAACAAATGGCGCTTGTCGTAATGCAGCACCTCACCATCGGGGCGCGCCCAGAGCAGGCGGTTGCGATGGCTGCCATCGGCCGCCTCGATGATCACACTGCCGGTAACTACTGCGTCCAGCCCCGCAGCCTGAGCGCGCAGCCAGGCATAGGTCGGCCCCTCTTCCGGCTCAGCCAGCGCCGCCGAATCCATGGAAAAACCGGTGGTGAACATCTCCGGCAGCACCACCAGGTCCGCGCCGCGGGCCTGATCCAGCAAGGTGGCGAAGCGTTCGTGGTTGGCGGCAGCGTCCTGCCATATCAGGCTGGTCTGCACCAGCGCGAGTTCGAGGTCGGGCAGATTGTTCAGATCGCGCATAGTCGTTCCGCCGCTTGACGCAGCGTCTCCTCTCGTTTGGCAAAGCAGAAGCGCACCAGCCGCAGATCGGCCGGCGGGTTCTGGTAGAAAACCGATATTGGAATGCTCGCAACGCCATGTTCACGGGTCAGCCATTCAGCCATGGCTACATCGTCGAGATCAGGCCGGATCGCCGAATAATCGGCCAGCTGGAAATAGGTCCCGGCAGCCCGGGTGAAACGTAAACGCGAGCCTGCAAGCAGCTCGCAGAACAGATCGCGCTTGGCCTGGTAGAACGCCGGCAACTCACTGATGTGCTCGGGATGCTCGGCCATGAAGTCCGCCAGCGCCCACTGCAGCGGCGTAACCCCTGTGAAGCTGACATATTGGTGCACCTTGCGCAGCTCACTGCTGAGCGCCGGCGGCGCCACGACGTACCCGGTTTTCCAGCCGGTGACGTGGTAGGTCTTGCCGAAGGAGCTGATGACGAACGCACGCTGATACAGCTCATCGTGACGCAGCACGCTGGCATGCTCGCGCCCGTCGAATACCAGATGCTCGTACACCTCATCGCTGAGCAGATAGATGTCACGCTCGCGAATCAGTGCTGCCAGGCGATCGAGATCACCCGCATCGATCAATGCACCGCTGGGGTTGTGCGGTGTATTCAGCACGATCATCCGTGTGCGCGGCGTAATGGCGTCGGCCAGGCGCTGCCAGTCGATATGGAAATCCGGCAGGCTCAGTTGCTGATGAATGCAGACGCCGCCAGCCAGCTGCACCGACGGCTCGTAACTGTCGTAACAGGGATCGAAGACGATGACCTCGTCGCCCGGGCAGATCACCGCCTGAATCGCACAGAAGATCGCCTGGGTAGCACCCGGGGTTATCGTGACCTCGGTGGCGGCATCCACTTTTCGTCCGTACAGCCCGGCGACCTTCACCGCGACCTGCTCGCGCAGGGCCGGCAATCCGGTCATCGGTGCATACTGGTTGTGTCCCGCCATGACATGGCGGGCCAGTGCCTCGCGCAGCGCATCGGGGCCATCGAAATCGGGAAAGCCCTGGGAGAGATTCAGCGCACCCGTGTCCGCCGCCAGCTGGGACATGGTGGTGAAGATGGTCGTGCCAACGTTGGGCAGTTTACTGATGAGCATGTCAGCCTTCCGACAAGCCTGCCGCATGGAGGGTTCGGCAGGAAGGCAAACAGGATAGCCGATGACGACTGCGCGATACGAGACCGCCACAGCGGCCCCCGCTGGGCTGCTACAGTTGCAATCATCAGGCATCACTTGCATCGATCATAAGGAATCCCCCATGCCGAGCCATTCCGTCAGCGCCTTGTGGGGCGACCTGCGCACCCAGGCGAATCACGCTCTGGAAACGGAGCCGACGCTGGCTACGTTTTTTCGCCAGGCCATCCTTGAGCATTCCGACTTCGGCAGTGCGCTGGCGTACCGCATTGGCCATGCGCTCGCGGAAAGTGCCGAGCAGAGCCATTCGCTTGCCGATCGCTTCGTCGGCGTCCACCACCATGCCGCACAGCTTGCCGACTCAGCGTGCCGCGACCTTCAAGCGATCGTCAGCCGTGACCCAGCGTTCGACACGGCGCTGGAAGTCTTCCTCTTCTCCAAAGGCTTTCTGGCGCTGCAGGCCTATCGCGTCGGCCACGACCTGCAAGCCCGGGGCGAGCGTCTGCTGGCGATGTTCATCCAGGCGCGCTGCAACGAACGTCTGGGTATCGATATCAACCCGGCGAGCCGAATTGGCAGCGGCATCATGCTCGACCACGGTACCGGCATCGTCATCGGCGAAACCGCGGTAGTGGGCGATGACGTCTCGATCCTGCAGGGCGTGACTCTGGGTGGTACCGGCAAGGAAGGCGGCGATCGTCATCCGAAGGTGCGCAGCGGCGTGATGATCGGCGCGGGCGCGAAGATTCTCGGGAACATCGAAATCGGCGAGGGTGCCAAGGTGGGCGCTGGCAGCATCGTGCTGCACGCCGTTGCACCACACACAACGGTGGTCGGCAATCCGGCCCGTCAGGTCGGTACGCCGCGCCACGCACGACCGGCCCTGGATATGGACCAGTCGTTCGACGGAGATCGCTGAGCCGTCAGCGCTTGTCGCGGCGCTTCTTCTCGGCCTTCTTGTGGTGCGACATGAGACGGCGCTTCTTGTTGACCTGGCGGTCGGTCAGGGTGTTCTTCTTGCCCTCGAAGGGGTTCTCGCCGCCCTTGTACTCGATACGGATGGGCGTACCGACCAGCTTCAGCACACGCCGGTAGGTATTTTCCAGATAACGGGTGTAGGACTTGGGAATCGAGTCGACCTGGTTGCCATGGATCACGATCAGCGGCGGGTTGGCGCCACCCAGGTGTGCGTAACGAAGCTTGATCCGGCGACTGGCAACCATGGGCGGCGCATGCTCGCGAACCGCATCTTCAAGGATCTGTGTCAGACGGCTGGTAGGCCATCGCGTCACGGCCGAAGTGAACGAAGCCTGCACGGACTTGTACAGATTGCCGACGCCGGTGCCATGCTTGGCAGAGATGAAGTGGATGTCGGCGAACTCGACGAAGAACAACCGGCGCTCCAGCTCGGTCTTCACGTAGTCGCGCTCACTCGGTTCCATGCCGTCCCACTTGTTCAGTGCGATGACCAGCGCCCGACCACTTTCCAGCACGAAGCCGAGCAGGTTCAGATCATGCTCGACCACGCCTTCGCGGGCATCCATGACGAAAATCACGACATTGGAGTCCTGGATCGCCTGCAGCGTCTTGACCACCGAAAACTTTTCGACGGCCTCGAAAATCTTGCCGCGGCGGCGCACACCGGCCGTGTCGATCAGCGTGTACTTCTCGTCGTCACGTTCGAAGGGAATGTAGATGCTGTCACGGGTTGTACCAGCCTGGTCATAAACGATGACCCGCTCCTCGCCAAGCATGCGATTGACCAGCGTCGACTTACCCACATTGGGCCGGCCGATGATCGCGATCTTGATGCCATCTTTTTCGCTCGGTCCGGGGATGCGCTTGAGCTCTTCGCCTTCGGCAACCGTCTCGCCTTCTTCACCCTCGCCTTCGGCAACTTCGGCGTTGTCCTTGGGAAACACGCCGAGCGCCTGCTCGAGCATATGGGTGATACCACGGCCATGGGCGGCGGCGATCGGCAGGGCGTCGCCCAGGCCCAGCGGGCTGAATTCCGCTCGGGCGATATCCGGATCGATGCTGTCGACCTTGTTCGCCACCAGGAAGTGGCGCTTGTTCATCTTGCGCAGGTGCTCGGCGATCATCTGATCGCCGGGCGTCATGCCGGCGCGCGCGTCGACCATGAACATCACCGCATCGGCCTCTTGCATGGCTTGCAGAGACTGCTCGGCCATCTTGGCGTCGATGCCCTCCTCATCGCCGGTCAGACCGCCGGTATCGATGACGATGTAGGTGCGGCCCTGCCATTTGGCCTCGCCGTACTGGCGATCTCGGGTCAGACCGGCGTATTCGGCCACGATGGCGTCGCGGCTCTTGGTCAGACGATTGAACAGGGTGGACTTGCCGACGTTCGGGCGGCCCACCAGGGCGATTACGGGAACCATAAGGCTCTCCACTGCGATATTTCAGAAAACACGAAGGCCGCTGCAAGGCAGCGGCCGAATATTCAGGGCTCCGCCAGGCGGAGCCGTGGGGCGCAACGTGCGGTCAGTCAGCCTGACGGATAGTCAGCGCCACCAGCTTGCCGTCATTGCCGAAGGCATACAGCCAGTCGCCTTCGACTACCGGACGGGCACGGACGCCGGAGCTGTCGATACGCTCGCGAGCGACGAAACGACCATCAACCTGACTCAGCAGGTGCAGATAACCTTCGATGTCACCCACCACAACATAGCTGGAAAACACCGCCGGAGCTGAAAGCTGACGACGGGCCAGCGACTCGTTACGCCACAGGGCAGTAGTCGAACGCTCGTCGATGCCTTCGACAGTACCGTCGGCAAGGCTCAGGTAGACACTGCCATAACCAAGCGCCGCCCCGGAATAGCTGGAGGCGTCGCGCTGCCAGAGCACCCGGCCACTTTCCAGTTCCAACGCCGCAGCGCGGCCCTGATAGCTTGCAACGTACAACGTGCCCCCGGACAAAAGCAGGCCACCGTCGATATCCACAACCCGCTCAAGCTCGGAGCGACCTTGCGGAATGGCGACGCGCTGCTCCCACACCGGAAGTCCGCGACGGGTATCCAACGCAACGACCTTGCCACTCGACAGACCAGCAACAGCTAGCTGATTGGTCAACAGCGGCGCACCAGTGCCACGCAATGTCAGCACGGCAGGCGAGCTTTCGTAGCTCCAGCGCTGGGCGCCGGTATCGATTTCCAGCGCGATCAGCCGATCATCCTGGGTTTGCACCAGAACGATATCGCCGTTGACGGCAGGGGCGGCCAGCACTTCACTGCTGACCTGGCTGCGCCAGCGCTCCTCGCCAGTGCTGACGTCCAGCGCAAGCACCTCACCACGCAGGGTGCCGACAAGAACGAGGCCGTAACCAGCACCCACAGCGCCGGAAACCGGCTTGTCGAGCTTCTTCTTCCAGTTGACCTTGCCGGTCAACCGGTCCATCGAAACCACAAGCCCTTCGACGTCGGCGGCGTAGATCTGATCGCCGTATACCACCGGGGTCAGCAGGTTGTAGGTTTTGCCCTGCCCATCACCAATCGAGCGGCTCCACTCTTTCTTCAAGGAGATTTCCGACTTGAACTTGGTGAGTTCTGCCGGCTCCAGCTCTTTCGTGTCTTTGCTGCTGCAACCGGCGGCCAGTACGGCCAAGGTCAGCAACGCTGCAGTCTTCCAGCGCATCGTTTATGCCTCCCCTCGGGCCAGATCATCCAGCTTCATTTGCAAGCCACCAATGGCGGCATCCTGAGACAGCGACTCCTTGGCCTTGGTGTAGGCGGCATGCGCGTCGTCGCTACGGCCCAGCTGCACCAGAAGGTCACCCCGGAGCTCTTCACGGCTGGCGACGAACGCCTGGTCGGCCTTGCCGTCCAGCAACTTGAGTGCTTCTTCAGCCTTGTCCTGGGCAGCCAGTACACGAGCCAGACGCTGGCGCGCCAGCTCATCCAGGGTCTTGTCGGCAGGCTTGTCGACAACAGAGCGCAATTCGCTCGCCGCCTCATCCAAACGACCGGACTCAACTGCGACCTTGGCCATGAACAGGCTGCCGTACTGCGCGTAGTGTGTGCCGGCAAAATCTTTCTTCAGCACATTGGCCACGCGTGACACCTCGGCGACGTCGGCCTCACCGCCTTCCAACGCAGCAACCAGCAACTGCTGGTAAACCAGCGAGGCGCTCTGCGCCTGGTTGATCTGATGCTTCTGCCAGAACTGCCAGCCAAACACCAATACCAGGGCCAGCACCGCCCCCAGCAGCAGCGGCTTACCATTGCGCTGCCACCACTCTTTGATCTGCGCCAGTGTTTCTTCTTCGGTACCCGAGGTCACGCTGTCACTCCTTTCATTCGCTTAGTCTCAGACCTGCTCGAGGCAGGCAGCCAGACGCTCGGGTAGAGCATCCCAGGCAATGCTTTGTTGTTCGCTGTCGTCGCGCAGCGGTTTGCAACCTACCACGCGCCCTGCCAGTTCGTCCTCACCCAGAATCAGTGCGAAGCGCGCGCCGCTCTTGTCGGCTTTCTTGAACTGACTCTTGAAGCTACCGCCACCGGCATTGACCAGCAGGCGAAGGCCTGGCAATGCGTCACGCAGGCGCTCGCCCAATGCCAGAGCAGCCAGCTCGGCAGCCTCGCCGAAGGCACAGATATAGGCGTGCGGCGCGGGGCTCAACGCATCCGGTACCAGTTCGAGTGTTTCCAGCAGCAGCACTAGGCGCTCGACGCCCATGGCGAACCCAACGCCAGGCGTCGGCTTACCACCGAACTGGCTGATCAGGCCGTCGTAGCGACCGCCGGCACAGACCGTTCCCTGGGCACCAAGCTTGTCGGTGACCCACTCGAAAACGGTACGACCGTAGTAGTCCAGCCCGCGCACCAACTTCGGATTGATCTGATAGGCGATGCCCACTGCATCGAGGCGTGCCTTCAGACCGTCGAAATGCACCCTCGACTCGTCATCAAGGTAGTCATGCAGGGTCGGAGCATCAGCCAGCAGCGCCTGAGTCTGGGCATTCTTGCTGTCGAGAATACGCAGTGGATTGGTCGTCAGACGCCGCTGACTGTCCTCGTCGAGCTGGTCGAAACGCTGCTGCAGGTAGACAACCAAAGCATCGCGATAGCGTGCGCGGGCTTCGCTGGAACCCAAGCTGTTGAGCTGTAGGATTACCGCATCGGCAAGGCCGAGCTGCTTCCACAAGCGCGCCGTCAACACGATCAGCTCGGCGTCGACATCCGGCCCAGGCTGGTTGAAGACTTCCACGCCGATCTGGTGAAACTGGCGATAACGACCTTTCTGCGGCTTCTCGTAACGGAACATCGGTCCGGTGTACCAGAGTTTCTGCACCTGGCCGCCGCCGGTCAGCCCGTGCTCAAGGACAGCACGCACGCAGCCGGCAGTACCCTCAGGACGCAAGGTCAGCGACTCTTCGTTGCGATCGAGGAAGGTGTACATCTCCTTGTCGACCACGTCGGTACCTTCACCGATACCGCGAGCAAACAGATCGGTGAACTCCAGGATCGGCAGGCGAATCTCGCTATAACCGTAGCTGTCGAGCAGCTGCGCGAAAGTGCTTTCCAGGTAACGCCAGATCGGGGTCTGCGCGGGCAGAATATCGTTCATGCCACGAATGGCTTGCAGGGACTTGCTCAATGGGATTCCTTAAAGATCAGCTGCGCGCGATGACCGCCGCGTCGGCCGCGAGCTTCTCGGCGGCCTTGCGCCGGATGAGCCGCTCCAGCTCATCGACGAGGTTTTCGTTGTTCAGTTTCTGTGCCGGCTTGCCATCGATGTAGACAAGGTTGTTCGGGCTGCCACCGGTCAGGCCCACGTGCGCCTCCTTGGCCTCGCCCGGGCCATTGACCACACAGCCGATCACCGCGACGTCCAGCGGCACCAGCAGGTCTTCCACGCGGACTTCCAGCTCGTTCATGGTCTTGACCACATCGAAATTCTGCCGTGAACAGCTCGGGCAGGCGATGAAGTTGATACCACGCGAACGCAGACGCAGCGATTTGAGGATATCGAAGCCAACCTTGATTTCCTCGACGGGATCAGCCGCCAGCGACACGCGAATGGTGTCGCCGATGCCTTCGGCCAGCAACATGCCCAAGCCCACCGCAGACTTCACCGTGCCGGAGCGCAATCCGCCCGCCTCGGTAATGCCGAGATGCAGCGGTTGCTCGATCTGCCCGGCCAGTAAGCGATAGGCCTCCACCGCCATGAACACGTCGGATGCTTTGACGCTGACCTTGAAATCCTGGAAGTCCAGCCGATCAAGATGATCGACGTGGCGCAATGCGGACTCCACCAACGCTTGCGGTGTCGGCTCGCCATACTTCTTCTGCAGATCCTTTTCCAGCGAACCGGCATTGACGCCGATTCGGATCGGGATTCCCTTATCGCGTGCCGCGTCGACCACGGCGCGCACGCGATCCTCTCGCCCGATGTTGCCCGGGTTGATGCGTAGGCAATCGACACCAAGCTCGGCCACTCGCAGAGCGATCTGGTAATCGAAATGGATATCGGCCACGAGCGGCAACTGAACGAGCTGCCTGATACGACCAAACGCTTCAGCTGCCTCCATCGATGGAACCGAAACCCTGACGATATCGGCGCCAGCATTGGCCAGGCGCTGGATCTGCGCAACCGTCGCCTCGACATCGCAGGTTTCGGTATTGGTCATGCTCTGTACGGAAATCGGCGCATCGCCACCGACCGGAACGCTACCCACCCAGATCTTGCGAGATTGGCGGCGCTTGATAGGAGATTCGGAATGCATGGTCAGGTTACTGTCCGAGCTTGAGGCGCGCAGTCTCGCCGCGCATGTGAGAGGCGAGGTTCACAGCCTCGCCGTTGTAACTGAGTTTGGCGCCGCGGGCGTACCCCAGGTGCACATCTAGCGGCGGCTTGCCGCTTACCGTCCTGCTGGTTCCGGCCTTGGCCAGCGCACTGAACAGCACCCGACCATCGGCATCGCTAACACGCGTCCAGCAATCGGCGGTAAAGCTCAACTCCAGCTGCGACTCGCCGGGCGCTGGTGCCACTGCGCTCGCCGACTCGCTCGTTGCTGCTGGCTCCGGCGCTTGAACGACGGTGTTCTCAGCCACACTTTCAGGCAATGCCAGTGGCAGTGATTGCGCTGCCTCGGAGCCCGCTGCGCTAGCGCCTGACTCGGCGGGAGCCAGCGTGGTTTCGGAAGGCTCGACGACTTCTTCGCCTGCGCTCAGTTGCGCTAGCGGCTCAGCTTGTTGCTCTGCCTGCTCCGCGACTTCATCGGCCCGGTCGAGCAAGTGAATCTGCGTCGTCCCGTCAGCGCCCTCAACTTCGATTCGCTCCAGCGCTGATATAGGTCGCGTAGTGGACTCCCCCGCGGAATGTTCCTGCCACCAAAACCAGGCCGCTGCAGCAAGGACCAGCAGCAACGCGAATCCGAAGAAGCGCATGAAGCTCCGAGATAAACGGCCGGGCTCTTCGATGCGACCCAGACTGTGGACACTGCTCCCTGAAGCATTGGTGCCGGTGTGCTGGTCGAACTCCTGAACCAGGCGAGTCTGATCCAGACCCAGCAACTTGGCATACGCACGAACGTACCCCCGGGCGAAGGTATGCCCGGGGAGCTGGCTAAAATCACCAGCTTCTATGCGGGCAAGGGATCGCTCGGTGAGATTCAGCTGCTGCGCAACCGCGGCAAGGGTCCAGCCCTTTTCTTCGCGCGCGTTACGCAAGGTTTCGCCGGGATTGTTGCCCATCGGTGCAGCGGATTCTTGGTGCGGCGCGGTCATCGTTGCTCCGAAAGATATTGCTTGTACTCATCCGTACCGGGATACAACCGCCTTAGCTGCAATCCGAGGCTCGCAGCGGTATCGCGGTCCTGATGGATGTTGGCCAGGCGGATACCGAGTAACAAGCTGCGTGCATTCTGCTCGGCCAACTGGCTGAAACTATCGTAGTAACGCTTTGCTGGGACGTACTGCTTGTCGTCGAAGGACATAAGCGCCAGTTCCAGCAAGGCACGTGGCTGACGCCCATCGAGCCGCAGTGAGCGGGTGAAGTGACGCTCGGCCTCCTCACGCTGGCCCAACTGCAAGGCTGTCATTCCAAGGTTTTGAAAGACACGCGCACGCTCGGGATACAGATTATCCTCGGCGGCCTGACTGAAACGCTCCATGGCCTCAGGATAGCGCTTCTGTTCGAACAGGAAACTGCCGTAGTTGTTCAGGATGCGTGCATCCTTGCGGCTGGATAGCGCCTCACGATAGTGCTTATCGGCCAGGTCGTTTTCCATTTCCGTCTGGAACACCAGCGCCAGCGCCGCATGTGCGTCGGCACTGCGCGGATCCATCTCAAGCGCTTTGCGTAATGGTGTTTTGGCACGCGCGGCGGCGCCTTGCTGCAGATAGCCGATGCCCAGCTGAATGTAGGCGTCACGCGCCTGTTGCCGGCCCTGGTCGGTTTTTAACGGATCAACGGTTCCAGAAGACACACAACCGGCCAATAGGCCGGTCATTAGAAGCAGCAGCGCAGCGCGCAGAATCATCAGCATCCCCCTCAGGATCGGTTCGAAGCAGTTTGCGCCGCACCTGGCTCGCTCTGTAGCTCACGCACAGCGATGTATCTCTCGCTTCGACGCGTCCGATCCAGAACCTGGCCGACGAGCTGACCGCAAGCCGCGTCGATGTCTTCGCCGCGGGTGGTACGCACCGTCACATTGTGCCCACCTTTGTGCAGGATGTCCTGAAAACGGCGAATGGCATTGTTGCTCGGCCGCTCATATCCGGAATGAGGGAATGGATTGAACGGGATCAGGTTGATCTTGCACGGGATGTTTGCCAGCAGCGTGATCATCTGCTCGGCGTGCTCGGGCTGATCGTTAATGCCTTTGAGTAGCGTGTACTCGATCGTCAGCACGCGTTTCTCGCCAAGCTGGGAAATGTAGCGCTTGCATGCCGCGAGCAACATATCCAGCGGATACTTCTTGTTGATCGGCACCAACTGGTCACGCAGCTCATCGTTGGGCGCGTGCAGCGACAACGCGAGAGAAACGTCGATGACCCTGGCCAACTCATCGATCATCGGCACAACGCCGGATGTCGAGAGCGTCACCTTGCGCTTGGAAATACCGTAACCGAGGTCGTCCATCATGATGTGCATGGCGGCAACGACGTTGTCGAAATTCAGCAGTGGCTCGCCCATCCCCATCATCACCACGTTGGTGATCGCACGATCGATTTTCGCCGGGATGGAGCCGAATGATTTGTTGGCAATCCAGACCTGACCGATTACCTCGGCCGCCGTCAGGTTGCTGTTGAAGCCTTGTTTGCCGGTGGAGCAGAAACTGCAATCCAGCGCACAACCGGCCTGCGAGGACACGCACAGCGTTCCACGCCCGCCTTGGGGGATGTACACCGTTTCCACGCAACTGCCCGAAGCGACACGCACAACCCACTTGCGGGTACCGTCGCTGGAGATGTCTTCGCTGACAATCTCCGGGCCGCGAATCTCGGCGCAAGCCTTGAGCTTTTCGCGCAAGGCCTTGCCGAGATTGCTCATGGCGTCGAAATCATCGACACCAAAATGGTGAATCCACTTCATCACCTGACCGGCGCGAAAACGCTTCTCCCCGACGGACTCGAAGAAGCTCTCCAGTTGAGACTGGGTAAGCCCGAGCAGATTCACTTTACCGGTCGTGGCAATCATTGAATTCACCTTCGCTCAATCAGCGAATGCGTGCACACACTTCGGTGGCAGCAAAGAAGTAAGCGATTTCACGAGCAGCGGAAGCTTCCGAATCGGAGCCATGTACAGCGTTCTCGTCGATGGAAACGGCGAAGTCGGCGCGAATGGTGCCGGCAGCAGCTTCTTTCGGGTTGGTAGCACCCATCAGTTCACGGTTCTTGGCGATGGCGTCTTCACCTTCCAGAACCTGAACGATGACAGGACCGGAAGTCATGAAAGCAACCAGGTCCTTGAAGAAGCCGCGCTCGCTGTGCTCGGCGTAGAAGCCAGCTGCTTCGCGCTCGGACAGCTGAACCATCTTGGAAGCGACGACGCGCAGGCCGGCCTTCTCGAAACGGGTGGTGATTTCGCCGATAACGTTCTTGGCGACGGCGTCAGGCTTGATGATGGAGAAGGTGCGTTGCAGGGCCATGTAGGACTCCAAAACTGATGGGTTAAAGCGAACGAGTAAACCCGCGGATTATACGCGGGTTCATGTCAAAACATAAGGGTAGAGGGCCGGACTCTGGATGATGCAGCAGACCGCCGAACGGTCTGCAACGGGCGCACGACGAGCAGGAGAAACCTCAACCAGGCTTATTCAGCCTCTTCGATCCAGGCTGCCTGGATAGCTTCGAGGACCTTTTCGCCACCTCGACTCGGTTCATCGGCAAAATCCGGCAACTCCAGCACCCAACGATGCAGATTGACGAAATTCACATAGCGCGGATCGACATCGGCCTTGCGCTCAGCCAGCTCGATGGCAATCTCCTGCACATCACTCCATTTAAGCTGCATGACGCATGCCCCTCAGTGCCCTTCGGAAACCTGATTAATGGTGTACTTGGGTATCTCTACCACGAGATCGGCGTCAGCCACGACCGCCTGGCATGACAACCGCGAATTGGGCTCCAAACCCCACGCCTTATCAAGCATGTCGTCCTCCAACTCGTCGGAGGCTTCGAGCGACTGGAACCCCTCGCGCACCACTACGTGACAGGTCGTGCAGGCGCAGGACTTTTCGCAAGCATGCTCAATGTCGATGCCATAACGCAGCGCGGCATCAAGCACCGTCTCGCCGACCTGCGCCTCTATAACGGCCCCTTCCGGGCAATGGTCGGCGTTGGGCAGGAAAATGATCTGCGGCATCAGGGTCAATCCTCAATATCGTTAAGCCGCCGCCCGGCCAGCGCGGCCTTGACGGTGGAATCCAGCCGGCGCGCAGCGAAGGCGTCGGTAATCTGGCTCAGGCGTTTGGTCTGGCGCTCTATGGCTACTACATCCTGACTGTCCAGCAGCCCGCGCAATTCAGCCACTTGCGAGTCGATCGCTACGCGCTCTTCGACGGACAGCAAACGCTCGCCATCGGCGACTAGTGCGGCCTCCACCGCCTCGAGCAGGCGCTGGGCATCTACCAACTGCTCACGCAGTGCGCGCGCATCTCGATCCACATCAGCCTGGCGGAAAGAGTCTTCCAGCATTCTGGCGATCTCGCCATCTGTAAGCCCGTAGGATGGCTTGACCTGGATGCTGGCTTCGACGCCGGACGCCAACTCACGCGCCGACACGCTGAGCAAGCCATCAGCATCGACCTGGAAGGTCACACGAATTTTTGCCGCGCCTGCAACCATTGGCGGAATACCGCGCAACTCGAATCGAGCCAGCGAGCGGCAATCGGAAATCAGCTCACGCTCGCCCTGCAGCACATGAATCATCATGGCCGACTGGCCATCTTTGTAGGTGGTGAAGTCCTGAGCGCGTGCGACCGGAATCGTCGTATTGCGCGGGATGATCTTCTCCATCAGCCCGCCCATGGTTTCCAGACCAAGGGACAGCGGGATCACATCCAGCAAAAGCAGCTCTTCTCCGTCGCGATTATTGCCAGCCAGCGTTTCGGCCTGAATCGCCGCGCCAATGGCTACGACCTCATCAGGATCGATATCGGTCAGCGGCTCGCGACCGAACAACTGCCCCACCGCCGAGCGCACCTTCGGCACCCGAGTCGAACCGCCGACCATGACCACGGCGGTGATCTCTTCGAGCTCCACCCCCGAGTCGCGCACCGCGCGCCGGCAGGACTTGAGACTGCGCGAAATCATCGGCTCGATCAACGCATCGAAGGTTTCCCGATGCAGCTCACCCGACCAGCCTGCATAATCGACACTCACCGCATCTACATCACTGAGACGCTCTTTGGCATCGCAGGCGATCTTCAACAATTCACGCTGCGCACCCGGTCCGAGATCGCCTGAAACACCAGCACACTCGAGGATCCAGTCCGCTATGGCATGGTCGAAATCATCACCACCCAGTGCCGTGTCACCGCCAGTCGCCAGCACCTCGAAAACGCCCTTGGTCAGGCGAAGGATCGATATATCAAAGGTGCCGCCGCCCAGGTCGTATATCGCGACGACGCCTTCCGCCTGGCGATCCAGACCGTAAGCGACCGCCGCTGCAGTCGGTTCATTGAGTAGGCGCAACACGCTGAGTCCGGCGAGCCTTGCGGCATCCTTCGTCGCCTGACGCTGCGCATCGTCGAAGTAGGCCGGCACTGTGATCACCGCTCCGACCAATTCACCACCCAGGCTCGCCTCTGCGCGCTGGCGCAGCGCGCGAAGGATCTCGGCAGAAATCTCCACAGGGCTCTTGGCGCCCTGTACCGTTTCAATGAACGGCATCTGCGACTCAGCTTGGCGAAAGCGATAAGGCAGCTGCTCACCAAGCTGCTTGACGTCGGCGAGACCGCGCCCCATCAGGCGCTTGACCGAACTGATGGTATTGAACGGATCAGTAGCAGCGGCAAGCTTGGCCTGCGCACCAACCTCCACGCGATCGGCGTGGTAACGCACCACCGACGGCAGGATTACCTGTCCATCGGCATCAGCCAGTGGCGCCGTAATGCCACTGCGTAGCGCAGCGACGAGCGAATTGGTGGTACCCAAGTCTATTCCGACAGCCAGGCGCCGCTGATGTGGCTGCGGGGTTTGTCCGGGCTCGGCAATCTGAAGTAAGGCCATGTCTGTCTGATATCGGGCGCAACGCAAAGCGCTGCGCGGGGTTAATCGTCGAGGCGCTCTTCTAGTTGGCGCACTTCCTGGGTCAGCTTGTCGAGAAACTGCATGCGTCGAGCCAAGCGCTCTGCATCTTCGCGGCGCGCCGGATCTCGCCAGATCTGGGCAAAATCGCTATTTAGCCCGTGCTGTGCTTGTTTCAAGCGAGACTTGAAAGCAGCAACACCATCAAGATCTGCTTGCTCCTGCAGCTCTTCGAGCTCTTCGCGCCAGTGCATTTGCTGCATAAGGAAGGCAGGATCCTGAACCGTCGTCTCCAGCGGCACCTCATGCCCACCGATCGCGAGCAGATAGCGCGCGCGCCGACTTGGGCTCTTCAGCGTCTGGTACGCCTCATTGAGATTGGCAGAACTCTCGAGCGCCTTACGCTGGTCACTCTCACCCGCGTCCGCAAAGCGATCCGGATGTACCTGGCGAGCAAGGTCGCGATAACGATCAGCAAGATGCGCGAGATCCAATTCGAAATCGGGCTTCAGCTCAAACAATGCAAAATGACAAGGAGTACCCACGGCGTCCTCAGATATTGAAGCTCTCGCCGCAGCCACATTCGCCACGAACGTTCGGGTTGTTGAACTTGAAGCCCTCATTGAGGCCTTCGCGAACAAAATCGAGCTCAGTGCCATCGAGATACACAAGGCTCTTGGGATCAATGATCACATTCACCCCGTGACTCTCGAACACCGAATCTTCTTCCGCCGTCTCATCGACGAACTCAAGGACGTAAGCCAGGCCGGAGCACCCCGTAGTACGCACTCCAAGCCTTACACCTACACCCTTGCCCCGCCCATCCAGAGAGCGGCGAACATGCTGAGCTGCAGCAGGTGTCATGGTGATAGCCATCGCAACCTCCCTTAGAGCAGACCTTTCTTCTCGCGATAGTCGCGTACCGCAGCCTTGATCGCATCTTCGGCGAGCACGGAGCAGTGAATCTTCACCGGCGGTAGCGCCAACTCTTCGGCCAGCTGGGTGTTCTTGATGGTTTCGGCCTCTTCCAGGGTCTTGCCCTTCATCCACTCGGTGGCGAGCGAACTGGAAGCAATGGCCGAACCGCAGCCATAGGTCTTGAACTTGGCATCCTCAATGACGCCCTGCTCGTTGACCTTGATCTGCAGGCGCATTACGTCGCCGCAGGCCGGCGCGCCAACCATGCCGGTACCGATGCTAGGGTCTTCAGCGTCGAACTTGCCGACGTTGCGCGGATTTTCGTAGTGGTCGATGACCTTATCGCTATATGCCATGGTGCAATCCTCTTAGATCAGGCTATGCGGCGCTGGGCGCCGGTCAGTGGGCTTGCCACTCGACCTTGGAAATGTCGACACCGTCTTTGAACATATCCCACAGGGGCGAGAGCTCACGCAGCTTGGTTACGGCCTCACACACCTTCTGCGCGGCGTAGTCGATCTCTTCTTCGGTCGTGAACCGGCCAAAGGTGAAGCGAATGGAACTGTGCGCCAATTCATCGTTGCGACCCAGCGCACGCAGCACATACGAAGGCTCCAGCGAAGCAGACGTACAGGCAGAACCCGAAGAAACCGCAAGATCCTTGAGCGCCATGATCAGCGATTCGCCCTCAACATAGTTGAAGCTGAGATTGAGATTGTGCGGGACACGAACGGTCATGCTGCCGTTCACATAAAGCTCTTCGAGGTGCTCGACCTGCTTGTAGAAGCGATCACGCAGCGCACGGATGCGCTCGTTTTCCTGGGCCATTTCCTCCTTCGCTATACGGAAGGCTTCACCCATCCCGACGAGCTGATGAGTTGCCAAGGTACCGGAGCGCATGCCGCGCTCGTGCCCACCACCATGCATTTGCGCTTCAAGGCGCACGCGCGGCTTGCGACGAACGTACAACGCACCAACTCCCTTCGGCCCGTAAGTCTTGTGGGCAGAAAAAGACATTAGATCGACCTTCATCTTTTCCAGATCGATCTCCACCTTGCCGGTAGATTGCGCCGCATCGACATGCAGAAGGATACCGCGCGAACGCGTCAGCTCGCCGATGGCAGTAATATCGTTGATCGTGCCGATCTCGTTATTGACGTGTATTACCGAAACTAGAATCGTGTCATCACGAAGTGCAGCCTCGACCATCGCGGGAGTGACGATGCCATCCTCTCCCGGCTCGATGTAAGTGACCTCGAAGCCTTCGCGCTCGAGCTGGCGGGTGGTATCCAGCACCGCTTTGTGCTCGATCTTGGTAGTGACGATGTGCTTGCCTTTGGAAGCGTAGAAATGCGCCACGCCCTTAATGGCCAGATTATCGGATTCGGTTGCGCCGGATGTCCAAACGATTTCCCGTGGGTCTGCGTTGACCAGCTCAGCCACCTGACGACGAGCATTCTCGACTGCTTCTTCAGCCTTCCAGCCGAAAGCATGCGAGCGTGACGCCGGGTTTCCGAAATTGCCTTCGACAGACAGACATTCAATCATTTTGGCGGCAACACGCGAATCCACCGGTGTGGTCGCGGAGTAGTCCAGATAAATCGGCAATTTCATTCAGATATCTCCTATCAGGCAGTCGCCCTGCTCATTCGATGGCGGACGTTTCTATCTTGTCCATCTGCGGCGTAGTGCCACCAGATTTACGCATATCCTGGCGCAGCGCGACCTGCTGTACGTCCTGACGCTTGACCAGATCAGCCAGACTGATACCGCTGAGAAACTCGTGGATCTGCTGACTGAGATCACACCACAGATGATGGGTCAGACAGGTATCACCAGAGTGACAGCCTCCCAATCCCTGGCAGCGCGTGGCATCGACAGACTCATTAACAGCATCGATCACCTGGGCCACCTGAATGCCCGCCATGTCACGCGAGAGCTGATAGCCGCCGCCCGGACCACGCACGCTGGTCACCAAGCTGCCACGGCGCAGCTTTGCGAACAGTTGCTCGAGATAGGAAAGGGAAATCCCCTGCCGCTCGGAAATGTCGGCCAGGGAGACCGGTCCATGCTGCGCATGTAGCGCCAGATCAAGCATGGCGGTAACGGCATAACGGCCTTTGGTGGTTAATCGCATCGGTCTGCACCAAGCTTTACGGTTTGGCGCAATTATGCAATTCCCGAGTATTTGAGTCAACTATAAGACCTATTAATTTAGTAGGTCTTTACCCGACTCCGCCTGATCCGCACCAGCTGGACGCACCAATGCGGCAGCCCGGCATGATACCAGCTGCTGCCAGCCACCGCACTTCAGGCGCGCGGCTCACCAACATCGGACTTTACTTCCACGAAGTCCTCTTCTCGCAGCTCTGGCAGATCCTTGGCGCAGTAATCGCTTCCCAATGCCTTGAGCGCCCCGCACATGCCCTCCAGTCGCTCCTCGACGGCCTGCACATGATCGAGCAACTGGCCAATGGCTCGCGCGACGGGGTCCGGCATATCCTCGCTGACACCATAGGCATCGAAACCAATCTTCTCGGCAATGGCTTTGCGCTTGGCTTCCTGCTCATCGCTAGACTTGACGATGACCCGCCCCGGGATCCCCACCGCAGTAGCCCCCGGCGGCACCTCGCGAGTGACGACTGCATTGGAGCCGATCTTCGCACCCGCGCCGACAGTGAACGGGCCTAGTATCTTGGCACCCGCCCCCACAATCACCCCATCTTCGAGCGTCGGGTGGCGCTTACCCTTATTCCAGCTGGTGCCGCCCAGCGTCACGCCATGGTAAAGCGTCACGTCATCGCCAATCTCCGCAGTCTCACCGATCACGATCCCCATCCCATGATCAATGAAGAAACGCCGGCCGATCCTGGCACCCGGATGAATCTCCACCCCTGTCAGCCAGCGCCCGAGATTCGAAGACACGCGCGCGAGCCATTTCCACTCATGCAGCCACAGCCAATGGGAAAGCCGATGCATCCATATGGCGTGCAGCCCTGGGTAGCAGGTCAGAATTTCGAACGCATTACGTGCCGCTGGATCGCGATGAAAAACACTCTGAATGTCTTCGCGCATGCGTTCGAACATCAGTCACTTCTCCGCTTATGGGGCTCGCCGCGGGCCGCCTTCTGAGTTTCGGTGAGGATACCGCGCAGGATATTCATCTCAAGCTTACTGATACCACTGCGGCCATAGAGGCGACGCAGTCGAGGCATCAAATGCCTCGGCTTGGCCGGGTCGAGAAAACCGATATCCACCAGAGTTTGCTCAAGATGACTAAAGTAATTCTCCAACTCATCTACGGTGACCGACTGGGCATCCAACATTGCAGTGGTTTCCAGCTTTTCGACCTTCGTCGGGCGCCCCTCGGCAACCAACCAAGCCATACGCACCTCGTAGGTAAGCACCTGCACAGCAGCAGCAAGATTCAACGAGCTGAATTGCGGATCAGACGGGATATGTACGTGATACTGGCATCGCTGCAGCTCTTCATTGGTCAGCCCGGCATACTCGCGACCGAACACCAGCGCGACCTCACCTCCCGAGGCGGCTTGCTCCACGGACACCGACGCACACTCACGAGGGTCCAGCAACGGCCATGGAATGCGCCTGTCGCGCGCACTGGTTCCGAGGACCAGACTGCAGCCAACCAAGGCCTCCTCCAGCGTTGCAACAACCTGCGCGGAGTCGAGAATATCGGTCGCACCAGACGCTCTAGCGACAGCGTTAGGGCTAGGAAAGTCCTCAGGATCGACCAGAACCAAGCGCGACAGTCCCATATTCTTCATGGCCCGAGCCGCGCCACCGATATTGCCGGCATGACTGGTATTGACCAATACCACACGAATTTTTTGCAGCGACACAATGATTCTCGGCTTGAAAGCGAGCAGAAAGCTTACAGGAAGCGCCTCCTTATTCGCCATCTGCCGTGCCCTGCAAAGGCACCGCTGACGCTACATGCGTGGACGCTTTCCTGATAGAATTTCGCGCTTTCTTTAATGACCAGGTAATTGATACATGCAGCCCATGCTGAATATCGCGCTGCGCGCCGCCCGCAGCGCCGGTGAACTGATTGTCCGCTCCACCGATCGCCTGGATGCAATCTCGGTCAACGAGAAAGAAGCGAAGGATTACGTCACTGAAATCGACAAGGCCGCCGAGCAAAGCATCATCAATGCACTGCGCAAAGCCTTTCCGAATCACGGCATCCTCGGCGAAGAAGGCGGGCTGCTCGAAGGAACCGGTGACGGCGCTGATTACCTGTGGATCATCGATCCGCTGGACGGCACCACCAACTTCGTTCGCGGCATCCCTCACTACGCCGTGAGCATTGCCTGCAAATACCGCGGACGCCTCGAGCACGCAGTCGTTCTCGACCCGGTGCGCCAGGAAGAATTTACTGCGAGCCGTGGCCGCGGCGCTGCTCTGAACGGCAGACGCCTGCGAGTCAGTGCGCGCAAGAGCCTGGATGGCGCCCTGCTCGGCACCGGCTTTCCATTCAAGGACGGCCAGATGGACAACCTGGACGCCTACCTGAACATGTTCCGCAGCCTGGTTGGCCAGACCTCGGGGCTGCGTCGCGCTGGCGCTGCCAGCCTCGACCTGGCCTATGTCGCCGCAGGCCGCTTCGATGCATTCTGGGAGTTCGGCCTGGCCGAATGGGACATGGCAGCGGGCGCCCTGCTGATTCAGGAGGCCGGCGGCCTCGTGAGCGACTTCAGCGGCGGACATGACTTCCTCGAAAAGGGGCAGGTCGTTGCCGGCAACACCAAGTGCTTCAAGGCCGTACTGACCACAATCCAACCGCATTTGACGCCGTCGCTCAAGCGCTGAGAACGGATCAAAAAAAACGCCCCAACGGGGCGTTTTTTTGGATCTGCATATTGGCTTACGCTTAGTGCTGCGAAAGCATCAGCTGGCCATCCTGCACAGGAATCTGGCTACCCGGGTCGCGATCCATCTGTACACGACCCACCTTGCCAGCGAGATCATATTTCACGTCATAACCGACAATCTTGTCATGCGTATCGGTTACGGTACTGCAACGCGTTTCGGTGGTGGTGTAGGTACTGCTGGCCTGCATCTTCCCCTGCACCTGATTACCGGCGTAACCACCGCCAACCGCCCCCGCAACCGTCGCAATCTTCTTGCCGTTACCTCCGCCTACCTGATTACCAAGCAGACCACCGACTACCGCACCAACTGCGGTTCCGGCTATGCGATGCTGATCCTGCACTGGCTTCTGGCGAGTTACCGTGACGTCCTTGCACACCTCACGAGGCGTTTTGATCGTTTCCTTAATTGGCTCAACCGCCAGAACCTCGGCAAATTTAGGCCCGCGATCAACCAGACTATAAGTAGCGAAAGCGCCGCCAGCCGTGGCAACAACCACTCCTAGTGCCGTACCGACCAACATGGACTTATTCACTGCGACATCCTCTTCCTAAGGGCTTAGCCCGTTCCACAGCCTTGGACAGCCAAAGGCTGTGGAAGTTTCAGAGAGACATCAGGGGCGCTCATCGACCTCTTCTTCCACCACTGGCGGAATCAGATCATCACGCGTGAGCTTGAGCCAGACAAGCAGCATGCCTGCAACATAAACCGAAGAGTAAGTACCGGCACCGACACCGATCAGCAGCGCCAACGAGAATCCCCACAGATTCTCGCCACCGAAGACCATCAGCGATCCAACTGCGAGCAACGTGGAGACCGATGTCGCTACGGTACGCAATAGCGTTTGCGTAGTGGAAATATTGATATTTTCCAACAGCTCAGCTTTGCGTAGCAGGCGAAAGTTCTCTCGGATTCGGTCAAAGATGACAATCGTGTCGTTCAACGAGTAGCCAATGACCGCCAACACCGCCGCCAGCACGGTGAGATCGAACGATATCTGGAAGAAGGAAAACACCCCCAGAACCAGAATCACATCGTGAAATAGCGAAAGCACTGCACCGAAGCCGAACTTCCACTGAAAGCGGAACGCCACGTAAACGAGGATCCCACCCAGCGCGAGCAACATCCCGAGCCCACCCTGATCGCGCAACTCCTCACCTACCGCAGGGCCGACAAACTCGACTCGTTTGACACTAACGGAGTTACCGCTATCGGCACTGCGCAATGCTTCGGCGACGCGCTCGCCTAGCTGCGGATCATCGCCTGGCATTCGCACCAGCACATCGGTAGTCGCACCGAAGCTCTGCACAACTGCATCGGAAAAACCCGAACTCACAAGCTGCCCACGCACCTGCTCAAGCTCTACCGGGCGTTCGTAGCCCAGTTCGATCAGTGTACCCCCAGTGAAGTCCAGCCCGAAGTTGAGCCCTTTGACGACCAGACTTGCCAGCGAAGCGACCGTCAACAGCACAGTAAGGGCAAAGGCCAAGTGGCGAACGCCCATGAAATTGATTACGCGTTTCATCGTGCTAGCCCCTTAAATCCACAGCTTCTTGAGATCGCGGCCACCGTAGATCAGATTGACCATGGCTCGCGTCACGATGATTGCGGTAAACATCGACGTCAGAATGCCGATCGACAGGGTGACCGCAAAGCCCTTGATCGGGCCCGTCCCCATGGCGAACAGAATGCCGCCGACCAACAGAGTGGTCAGGTTACCGTCCACGATCGCCGAAAATGCCCTATCGAAGCCCTCGTGGATGGCACGCTGAACGGACATGCCATTGGCAATCTCTTCACGAATACGCGAGAAGATGAGCACGTTGGCATCCACCGCCATACCCATGGTCAGCACGATGCCAGCGATACCAGGCAAGGTCAGCGTGGCATTGAGCATCGACATCAGAGCGGTCAGCACAACCATATTGAAGAGCAGTGCGATCGTCGCGAGCACACCGAAAAACTTGTAGATCAGCACCATGAAAATGGCGACGAAAAGGAAGCCCCACATCGCAGCCTGTACGCCAAGCTTGATGTTCTCTGCCCCCAGGCTCGGGCCGATGGTGCGCTCTTCGGCGAAGTACATCGGGGCCGCCAAGCCACCCGCGCGCAACAGCAGCGCCAGTTCGGACGACTCACCCTGACCATCAAGCCCGGTGATACGGAACTGACTACCCAGCGGCGACTGGATGGTTGCCAAACTGATGATCTTCTTCTCTTCCTGGAAGGTTTCGACACGCACTTCCTGCTCTACGCCGTCGACTGTTTGGCGCACGTAGCGAGTCATGGGCCGCTGCTCGATGAAGATCACCGCCATACTGCGACCCACGTTGTTACGCGTGGCGCGATTCATTAGATCGCCGCCGTGACCATCGAGGCGGATATTGACTTGCGGACGGCCGTTCTCATCGTAGCTGGCCTGCGCGTCGGTCACCTGATCGCCGGTGATGATCAGCGTACGCTCCAGCTGGACCGGCGGCCGCCCTTCCTCACGGAAACCGAAGGTTTCTGTTGAAGCACGCGAGGCATCGGACTCTGCCGCGAGACGGAACTCCAAGTTGGCGGTCTTGCCAAGAATGCGCTTGGCTTCGGCAGTATCCTGCACGCCGGGCAGCTCCACCACGATCCGGTTGGCACCCTGACGCTGCACCAGCGGTTCAGCTACACCCAACTCATTGACGCGATTACGCACCGTCGTCAGGTTCTGCTTGATCGAGTATTCGCGAATTTCAGCCAATTTAGCTTCGGTCAGCGTCAGGCGCAGCACGAACTGACCGTTACGCTCGCTGGTGGTCAATTCGAAATCGGTGAAGTTTTTGCGAATGACCGACTGAGCAGTGCTTAGGGTTTCCTGATCGGCAAAGCCCAGCTGCACGGCATCCTTCAGGTTCGGCAGGCTGCGGTAGCGCACGCGCTCCTTGCGCAGCAGGCTCTTGACCTCGCCTTCGGAGACATTCAAACGTGTTTCGATTGCCTTCTCCATGTCGACTTCCAACAGGAAGTGGACGCCACCGGAGAGGTCCAGACCAAGCTTCATGGGGCTGGCGCCGAGATTACGCAACCAGTCGGGAGTAGTCGGAGCCAGATTGAGCGCTACGACATACGCGTCGCCAAGCGCACGCCGGACGATATCTTTTGCCGGCAACTGATCATCCTGACGCTCGAGACGCACCAGGCCACCGCGGCCCTGCTCGTCCAGAGAAGCAGACTTGACCGCGATACCGCCATCCACCAGCGCTTTGCTGATGCGTTCGAGGTCCGCAGCACCGATTTCCTGGGCCGTGCTAGCGCCGGTCACCTGGATCGCCGGATCGTCCGGATAGAGGTTGGGAGCCGAATAAACAAAGGCAATCGCAAGCACTGCCAGAATCAGCAGGTATTTCCAGAGAGGGAATCTATTGAGCATGACGCAGCCCGTTTAATGAACGCGGGGCGCCTTGCGCGCCCCGTCGGTGTTGAATGAAGTCAGCTCAGATGGCTTTCAGTGTGCCCTTGGGCAACGTAGCGGCAATTGCCACTTTCTGAAACTTCAGCTCAACGTTGTCGGAAACTTCGATAACAACGAAGTCATCAGCGACTTTGGTGACCTTGCCAGCGATGCCGCCTGAGGTAACGACTTCATCGCCCTTCTGCAGGCCGCCGATCAGGTTCTTGTGCTCTTTCGCACGCTTGGACTGGGGGCGCCAGATCATCAGATAGAAAATGACCAGAAAACCGACCAGAAAGACCCACTCAAAACCAGTACCGGCAGGACCAGCAGCAGCCTCCTGGGCATAGGCGGCGGGAATCAGAAAGCTCATGTAGCACTCCTGTTGCAGAAAGGATTGTTTTGCTCTGGCACGTCACGCAAGCGGCGGGGTTGGCAGACCGCGCTTGGCATAAAAGGCGTCGACAAAGGACGCCAATGTACCTTGTTGGATGGCGTCGCGTAAACCAGCCATCACCCGCTGGTAATGCCGCAGGTTATGTATGGTATTCAACATGCTACCCAGCATTTCGCCGCATTTATCCAGATGGTGGAGATAGGCGCGAGAGAAGTGTTTGCAGGTGTAACAGTCACAACTAGGATCAAGCGGAGAGTCGTCATGCTTGTGCACTGCATTGCGAATCTTCACCACTCCAGTATCGGTAAACAGGTGCCCATTGCGCGCATTTCGCGTTGGCATCACGCAGTCGAACATATCGACGCCACGCCGCACGCCCTCGACCAGATCCTCCGGCTTGCCGACCCCCATCAGATACCGAGGCTTCTCAGCAGGCATTTGCTGCGGCAGAAAATCCAGCACGCGGATCATTTCCTCTTTGGGCTCACCTACCGACAAACCGCCGATCGCCAACCCGTCAAAACCGATCTCACAGAGGCCCTCGAGCGAACGCATGCGCAGCGATTCGTGCATGCCCCCCTGAACAATTCCGAATAACGCTGCCGGGCTGTCGCCATGGGCGGCTTTCGAGCGTTTCGCCCAGTGCAGCGACAGCTCCATCGAGCGCCGCGCCACCTCTTCATCGGCAGGATAAGGCGTGCACTCATCGAAGATCATCACAATGTCGGAACCTAGGTCGCGCTGGACCTGCATCGACTCTTCCGGCCCCATGAATACCTTGGCACCATCTACCGGAGAGGCGAAGTAGACGCCCTCCTCCTTGATCTTGCGCATCGCGCCCAGGCTAAACACCTGGAAGCCACCCGAATCCGTGAGAATTGGCCCCTGCCACTGCATGAAGTCATGCAAATCGCCGTGGCGCTTGATCACCTCTGTTCCTGGGCGCAACCACAGATGAAAGGTGTTGCCGAGAATGATCTGCGCACCAATGGCCTCCACATCGCGCGGCAACATGCCCTTGACGGTACCGTAGGTACCCACCGGCATGAACGCTGGGGTCTCGACAGTGCCACGCGGAAAGGTCAGACGCCCGCGGCGGGCCTTGCCATCAGTGGCAAGCAGCTCGAAAGACATATGGCAGGAGCGAGTCATTGTTTTTCCTCGGGGCCGCGCGGCGCGGGGTTGCGGGTGATGAACATGGCATCGCCGTAACTAAAAAAGCGATAGCGCTGCGATACGGCCTCGGCGTAAGCCGCCATGGTTTCTGGGTAACCGGCAAAGGCCGACACCAGCATCAGCAGCGTGGATTCAGGCAGATGGAAATTAGTGACCAGAGCGTCCACCACATGAAAGGTCTTGCCCGGGTATATAAAAATGTCGGTATCGCCACTGAACGGCTTGAGCTGACCATCACGCGCCGCCGTCTCCAGTGAGCGCACGCTGGTGGTGCCTACGGCAATAACGCGGCCACCACGTGCGCGACAAGCAGTCACCGCGTCGACAACACCCTGATCCACCTCCAGCCACTCACGATGCATGTGATGCTCTTCGATACGCTCGACGCGTACTGGCTGGAAAGTACCGGCGCCGACATGAAGAGTGACGTAAGCCGTTTCCACCCTCGCTTCGCGCAGCGCCTCCAGCATAGCCTTATCGAAGTGCAGTCCCGCCGTAGGTGCCGCCACGGCGCCCGCGCGCTGAGCATATACGGTCTGGTAACGCTCACGATCGGCAGCATCGTCAGGTCTGTCTATATAAGGAGGCAATGGCATATGCCCGATACGCTCGAGCAGCGGAAGTACATCCTCATCGAACTCGAGCTCGAACAGCGCATCATGTCGAGCGACCATTTCGGCCTCACCACCGCCATCCAGCAGAATCTTCGAGCCGCTCCTGGGCGACTTGCTCGAGCGGATATGCGCCAGAACACTGCGAGACCCAAGCACGCGCTCGACAAGAATTTCCAGCTTGCCACCGGTTGCCTTCTGGCCAAATAGCCGGGCTGGAATGACGCGAGTATTGTTGAAGACCATTAGATCGCCAGGGCGAACGTACTCCAACAGATTGGCAAAGTTGCGGTGCGCGAGCCTGCCGGTTTCGCCATCAAGCACCAGCAAACGGCTTGCGCGCCGCTCCTCAAGGGGATGTCGTGCGATCAAAGCGTCGGGAAGCTGGAAGGAAAAGTCGGCGACTTGCATGGATCCGAAATCAGGGCGCGGAAAGGGCGCAAATCTTATCCGAAAGACGTCGATCTGGCCACGCCAAACGATTGACCGCCGAGCATTGCATCCCTATACTGCGCCGCCACTGTGCCTCGATGGCGGAATCGGTAGACGCAGCGGATTCAAAATCCGCCGTTGGTAACAACGTGAGAGTTCGAGTCTCTCTCGAGGCACCATCAGTGAATCGCTATAACGCAGCTGGCCTGCGCGCTCAGAGTCCAGAGCTGGACCAGCAGCAAAGTAGCGAAGCTTCAAACAGCGTAACGCTGTGCGCACCCACCGAAAAACGTGGAGCTGCAGCACAGACAGCAAGACATCTGCTTTCACCGCTCCCCCGCTGACTGCCATCCGATATGTGCAGCTGCGTTGTGGCATTGACGGCTCCGCGCTGCGGACTAAAGCCAGTCAGACCACTTCAAAAATCGCCGAAACGGCGTCGCCTGGACAGGCAAATTCTATGGCTCCGAGGGGTTGGCATTCCCTGGCGAGTTATCGTAGAGTGTGCCCACTGTGTTTGCATGGGTCGCTGTTGAATCGTGACCTGGTGCAGTAGATCTTCAGATCCGCTACTCCGCTCGACTCTCTTACTCCTTGCAACCAGTTACAGCTTCCTGCAATGCAGGGGCAATTCTACTTTTGAGTTTCAAGGATACAAAGACATGTCGAATCGTCAGAACGGTACCGTCAAGTGGTTTAACGACGAAAAAGGTTTTGGTTTCATCACTCCTGAGAGCGGTCCGGATCTGTTCGTGCACTTCCGCGCGATCGAAGGTAACGGCTTCAAGAGCCTGAAAGAAGGCCAGAAAGTTAGCTTCGTTGCAGTGCAAGGTCAAAAGGGCATGCAGGCTGACCAGGTTCAAATCCAGGAATAAGCCCCGCTCCGAGAAGCCCCTGATGGCAACATCAGGGGCTTTTTTATGCGCGTAATTCCGTAGAATGCGCCACCCCGCACAACGATCGAGACATGCAATGCGCAGACACCTGCTGAGCCCGCAGGGCCAATTTCCCGCCGCCGGGCTGATTCGCCGACTTGCGGCCATGTTCTACGACAGCCTGCTATGCATCGCCCTGATGATGGTGGTGACACTGCTCTACCAACAGGTGCTGCTGCGCCTGCTATACGGCAGCGGCCAGCTGCAATTACTCGCCGAAGCAGGCCGCCTGGACATCGACCCGCTGCTCTCGACCTTGCTGCTGTTCAGCGTTTTCGGCTTTTTCGCGAAATTCTGGACCCACACCGGCCAGACACTAGGAATGCAGGTATGGGGCATTCGCATCCAGAATGCCGATGGGACAGCCATCGACCTATGGCAAGCGCTGCTGCGCTTCCTGATCGCACTCGTATCCTTGATCTGCCTTGGCCTGGGCTATTGGTGGATCCTAGTGGACAAGCAAAAACGCACATGGCACGACATCTATTCTGAAAGCCAAGCCATCCAGCTACCGAAAAACATCCACAAGAAATAACGCAGAAATCGCCAGCGCCGAGCAACTGCCAGCGCCGCCGCTCATTACGCCCGCAACCAAGGCCCGCTGCGTCACCCCGCTCGACGCAGCAGCCAGACACCGATCAACGCACATACCGCAGCCGGCAGCACTACAGCCAACAACGGCGAGAAACCAAATACCTGGCTTGCCGGACCCAGCAGGTCCTGGATGATGCGGAACACGAAGCCAACTACCACTCCAGTGAAGATGCGCTGCCCAAGCGTGACCGAACGCAGCGGCCCGAAGATGAATGAGATTGCCAGCAGAACCAGCGCTACAGTAACCGCCGGCTGCAGAACCTTGTTCCAGAATGCCAGCCAATAGCGCCCGTTATTCAACCCCTGCTCGTCCAGATAATGGATATAACGCCATAGACCGGTGATCGATAGCGACTCCGGCTCCATTACTACCGTTCCAAGCAGCTGCGGCGTCAATTGAACATCCCAGCGCTCCTCCGCAGCACGCAGTACCTCGGTGTGGTCGCCACGAAAATGCGTGGTCGATATGTTCTGCAGTTGCCAGTAATCACCCTGGTAGCTGGCGCGACGGGCAAAGCTGGAGGAGAGCAAGCGCCGCTCTTCATCGAAGCGATAACGCGTCACACCGACCAACACCCCTCCCGGCTGTACCGCATTGACGTGCACGAACTCGTTTTCCTGCCGGTGCCACAGACCGCGCTTGCTGCTTTGCGCCTCGCCCGCACCCTGTGCCAATGAACGTCGGGCCTGAGCGAGATCTTCGCTCCAAGGCGCCACGTATTCGCCGATCAGAATGCCCGCGACAAGCAGCACCAACATGGGCTTCATCACGGCCAGCACGATTCGGCCCAGGGAGACCCCAGCTGCGCGCATGATGGTCAACTCGCTGCTGCTGGCCAGCGTACCAAGGCCGATCAGACAACCTATCAACGCAGCCATGGGGAGCATTTCGTACAGCCGGCGCGGCGATGTCAGCAGGACATATTGCAGGACGTCGCCCAGACCATAACTGCCCTCGACATCACCCAGCTCGTCGATGAAAGCAAACAGCAGGGCCAACCCGACAATAATGCCGAGCACGCTGAGGATGGCGAGAAAGACCTGAACGCCAATGTATCGATCGAGCTTAACCACGAGCCACCTCCGGCTGCGAGCGAGGCTTCTTCATTCGCAACCTGATCGGCTCCCAGAAGAGCATCAGCAAGCCGATACAGAGGAATAGCCCGTGCACCCACCAAAGCCCTAAGGTCAACGGAATGCGTCCCTTGTCCATGGCACCACGAACCGCGATCAGCATGGCGAGGTACGTCATATAAAGCAGAATTGCCGGCAGCAGCTTGAGAAAGCGCCCCTGCCGCGGATTCACCTTCGCTAGCGGCACAGCAAGCACCGTAACGACGAAAACCAGCAGCGGTAACGAGAGCCGCCACTGCAGCTCGGTCTGGTGGCGAACATTATCGCTACCCATCAACTCTCGGGTTGGCAGCGCCTCACGCTCGCTCAGCTCCATGCTGACTTCCGGCTTGGGAAGCAACACCCCATAGGTGTCGTATTGAATCGCCCGGTAATCCGCCTGGCCAGGATTGCCATCGTAGCGATAGCCATTTTCCAGTATCAGGTAACGGCTGCCGTCAGGCTGAATCTCCTGACGACCACTTTCAGCTACCAATACCGACAAGCCACTCTCCTTGCCAGTCTGACGCGAGACGTTGGTTTCGGAAATGAATACACCGCCCAGCTCGCTGCGATCTCCCGACAGTTCACGGGTGTAAGTCACCCGTGAGCCCCCACGCAGAGTCTGGAAACGGCCCGGCACCAGGGTATCGAATTCGGTCAGTGAGTCTTGCTGATTGAGGATGCGGTCCACCTCGGCGATTCCCTGTGGGGCGAGCCCGAGGCTCAGCCAGCCAACGACGGCTGCGACCAGTGCTGCAGGCGCCAAACTGTATACCAGCAGACGACGCTGGCTCATGCCGGTCGCCGACAGCACGGTCATCTCGCTTTCCAGATAGAGGCGCCCGTAGGCCAACAGAATGCCGAGAAACAAGCCGAGCGGCAGGATCAACTGTAGGAAACCTGGCAGACGGAAACCCATGATCAGCAGCAGCACACCTGGGTCGAGCACACCCTGCGCGGCCTGGGCCAGATATTTGATGAAACGGCCGCTCATGATGATCACCAACAGTACGGCGCTGACGGCGCTCATGGTGACAAGCAGCTCTCGGGACAGGTAACGAAAGACGATCAAACCAGACACTCCAGGGTTGTCAGGCTCTGGCGGCAACGCTCAAACTAGCCGCCAGTTGCCGGCCCGCCGTAGCAGACCGTTGGAAATAGGTAATGACGCACCGGCCGGACGCGAATGTTCGCGCCGGAGCAATCGATGGAAAGCACAGTCGATTGCAACGTTTCTAGCCTAGCGCAGTCGTTAGCAACGACCGAGCAGGCCTCGCACCGGAAAAATAAGCCCGGCATTATCCTGCAAACCCGACTCTTTGTCTTGGGGACACCACGTCATGGAATTTGTTGTCAAAAGCGCCAAAGCCTCCACCCAGAAGACCGCCACCCTGATTCTTCCACTGGCTGAGGGCTGCATCCTCGGCAGCGTTGCCGAGAGCGTCGACGCCGCCAGCGGCGGCGCGCTCAGTACCGTGCTTAAGCGTGGTGACATTCAAGGCAAGTCGGGACAGACACTGCTACTGCACAGCCTGCCCGGGCTCAAGGCCGAACGCGTACTACTGGTCGGCATCGGCAAGGCGGACGACCTAGACAGTCGTCAATGGCGCAAGGTGGTCAATGCCGCACTGGCTGTGATCAAGAACCTCGGCGGCGGCGACGCGTCTTTTGCCATGCAGGACGTGCAGGTCAAGGGCCGCGACAGCTACGCACGCACTCGCCTGCTGGTGGAGATCGTCGCCGACGGCCAGTACGTGTTCGACAGCTTCAAGAGCAAGAAAGCCGAACCGCGTGCGCTGCAGAAGATCATCCTGCTCTGCGACAAGGCCGAACAGCCAGGCATCGAGCGGGCTGCACGCGAAGCCTCAGCGATCGCCACGGGCATGGCCTTCACTCGCGACCTTGGCAATCTGCCACCGAACGTTTGCCACCCAAACTATCTGGCCGACCAGGCCAAGCAGCTGGGCAAGGCCTACAAGGGCCTGAAGGTCGAGGTGCTCGACGAGAAGAAACTGCGTGATCTGGGCGCTGGCGCTTTTCTCGCTGTATCTCAGGGCAGCGATCAGCCGGGCTGCATCATCGTCATGCAATACAACGGCGGCAAGAAGGGTGAAAAGCCGTATGCCCTGGTAGGCAAAGGCATCACCTTCGACACCGGGGGCATCAGCCTAAAGCCCGGCCAGGGCATGGACGAGATGAAGTACGACATGGGCGGTGCCGCCAGCGTGTTCGGCACTCTCAAGGCCGTCCTCGAGCTGCAGCTGCCGATCAATCTGATCTGCCTGCTGGCTTGCGCCGAAAACATGCCTAGCGGAGGCGCTACCCGCCCAGGGGACATCGTCACCACAATGAGCGGTCAGACCGTGGAAATCCTCAACACCGACGCCGAAGGCCGTCTCGTGCTGTGCGACACGCTGACCTATGCCGAACGCTTCGAGCCCCGCGCAGTGATCGACGTGGCAACTCTGACCGGGGCCTGCATAGTCGCCTTGGGCAGCAATACCTCGGGGCTGCTGGGCAACAACGACGAGCTCATCCAGCAGCTGCTGCAGGCCGGCGAGAGCGCTGCCGACCGCGCTTGGCAACTACCGTTGTTCGACGAATATCAGGAGCAGCTGGACAGCCCCTTCGCGGATATTGCCAACATCGGTGGGCCCAAAGCCGGCACCATCACCGCGGCCTGCTTCCTCTCGCGCTTCACCAAGAAGTACGCCTGGGCGCATCTGGATATCGCTGGTACCGCCTGGACCAGTGGCGGCAAGGAGAAAGGCGCTACCGGCCGCCCAGTGCCGCTCCTGACCCAATACCTGCTGGACCGGACCAACTGAGATGCGTGCGGTCGCCTCGCATGCACCCCGCGACCGGAGCAGCGTAAGGCTGCGCGGCCGTCGTGAGGCGCGCCTATGAAGCGCATCGAGTTCTACGTACTTCCGGATGCCAACCCGCTCGGCCGTCTACGGGCGGCCTGCCAGCTGGCCGCCAAAGGCTGGCAGCACGGCATGCAGGTATTCATCCGCTGCGTCGATGAAACGCAATCGAACCAGCTCGACGAACTGCTCTGGAGTTTTCGCGCCGAGCGTTTCGTTCCCCATGAGCAGCACGCCGACAACCCGCAGGCACCGGTGGTTATAGGACTTGAGCAGCCCCCCCAGACCACGCAGGGCCTGTTGATCAACCTGGCGCCGACGCTTTGCGCTCACATCGACCAGTTCAGTCGGGTCATCGAGATCGTCAATCAGGAGCCGCAACTATTAACCGCCTGCCGGGAGAATTTCCGCCTGTATCGACGCCAAGGCTATGATCCGCAAAGGGTCGAGCTCTAGGACCTTTTTCTTTTCGATAGCTAGGGACAAACCCTGCGGCCGCCTGGATGCGCAAGCCCCCGGAATTCTGAGATGACACCGAAAGCCCCGAACAAACCCACCGAGCTGCTGAGCGACCTCGAGTCCATTCGCGCACTGCTCGGCGACGACTTTCCCGACACTCCGCCAGCCAGCAACGCGCTTGACCCGGACAGCATTCCATTGCTCTCCGACATCGTAGAACAGCAGCCTGTCGAGAAGCTCGACACCGACAACGATGATGGACCGCGCGAACCCGCCGTACGTGCAGCCTTTCGCACTCTGGCCGAACGACATATGGATCACGAGCTGCGCACCGCAGCCAACTTGATCCTGCAGGAAGTAATCGACGATTTCGTGCCGCAAATTGAAGCGGAGCTAAAGCGACGTCTGGAAAGCCGGATCGAACGCCTGGTTCGCACGCCGCGGCCCTGACCAGATACTCCTGCCGGCGCTTATCCGCAGTTAATCCACACAGCCGCAAAACCTTGCGGCTGTTTGCCTTTATACTTGCCCGTTTTTCCGACCAGCCGTTTTAAGGGTCCCGCCGCATGGACAAGACCTACCAGCCGCACGCCATCGAGACTTCCTGGTACCAGACCTGGGAATCGAACAACTATTTCGCCCCGCAAGGTTCCGGCGAGCCCTACACCATCATGATTCCGCCGCCGAACGTTACCGGCAGCCTGCACATGGGTCACGGCTTCAACAACGCCATCATGGATGCGCTGATTCGCTGGCGCCGCATGCAGGGCCGCAACACCCTATGGCAACCAGGCACCGACCATGCGGGTATCGCCACGCAGATGGTGGTTGAGCGCCAACTGGCCGCTCAGGGCGCCAGCCGTCACGATCTGGGGCGTGAGAAGTTTCTCGACAAGGTCTGGCAGTGGAAGGAAGAATCCGGCGGCACCATCACCCGGCAGATCCGTCGCCTGGGCTCCTCGGTGGACTGGTCGCGCGAACGCTTCACCATGGACGACGGCCTGTCCGAAGCGGTCAAGGAAGCCTTCGTACGGTTGCATGAAGACGGCCTGATCTACCGCGGCAAGCGTCTGGTCAACTGGGATACCAAATTGCACACCGCCATTTCCGACCTGGAAGTGGAGAACCACGACGAAAAGGGTCACCTCTGGCACCTGCGCTACCCGCTGGCCGATGGATGCAAGACCGCAGATGGCCTGGATTACCTGGTCGTCGCCACTACCCGCCCGGAAACCATGCTCGGTGACGCCGCTATCGCGGTGCACCCGGAAGACGAGCGCTACAAGAGCCTGATCGGCCGCCACGTCATGCTGCCGCTGGTCAACCGCCTGATCCCCATCGTTGCCGACGACTACGTCGACCTCGAGTTCGGCACCGGCTGCGTGAAGATCACCCCGGCGCACGACTTCAACGACTATGAAGTCGGCAAGCGTCATCACCTGCCGCTGATCAACATCTTCGACCAGAACGCCTGCATCCTGGCCCGTGCCCAGGTGTTCAACATCGATGGTTCGGTTAACGACAAAATCGACGCCAGCCTGCCGGACGGCTACGCGCATATGGACCGCTTCGATGCGCGCAAAGCCATCGTTGCCGAATTCGAAGCCATGAGCCTGCTCGAAAAGATCGACGACCATGCATTGAAGGTTCCGCGCGGCGATCGCTCCGGCACCATCATCGAGCCGTGGCTGACGGATCAGTGGTACGTCTCTACCAAGCCGCTGGCCGAGAAGGCCATCGCCGCCGTCGAAAGTGGCGAGATCCAGTTCGTTCCCAAGCAGTACGAGAACATGTACTTCAGCTGGATGCGCGACATTCAGGACTGGTGCATCAGCCGCCAGCTCTGGTGGGGGCATCGCATCCCAGCCTGGTACGACGAAGCCGGCAATGTCTATGTTGGCCGCGATGAGGTAGAGGTGCGCAGCAAGTACAACCTCTGCAACAACGTCGAACTGCGTCAGGACGAAGACGTGCTGGACACCTGGTTCAGCTCTGGACTGTGGACCTTCTCCACCCTTGGCTGGCCGCAGCAGACCGAGTTCCTCAAGACCTTCCACCCCACCGACGTGCTGGTTACCGGCTTCGACATCATCTTCTTCTGGGTTGCCCGGATGATCATGCTGTCCACCCACCTGACTGGGCAGATTCCGTTCAAGACCGTGTATGTGCACGGCTTGGTACGCGATGGCCAGGGGCAGAAGATGTCCAAGTCCAAGGGCAACGTGCTCGACCCGCTGGACATCGTCGATGGCATCACCCTCGATGAGCTACTGACCAAGCGCACCAGCGGCATGATGCAACCCAAGCTCGCCGAGAAGATCGCCAAGCAGACCCGCGCCGAATTCCCCGAAGGTATCGCCAGCTACGGTACCGACGCCCTGCGCTTCACCTTCTGCTCGCTGGCCTCCACCGGTCGTGACATCAAGTTCGACATGGGTCGCGTCGAGGGATATCGCAACTTCTGCAACAAGCTGTGGAACGCCGCCAACTTCGTCTTCGAGAACACCGAGGGCAAGGACACGGGCATCGATGACGCGCCCGTCGAATTGTCCTCCGTGGACCGCTGGATCATCTCCGCGCTGCAACGCACCGAAGCCGAAGTGACCCGCCAGCTGGAAAACTTCCGTTTCGATCTGGCAGCGCAAGCCTTGTACGAGTTTGTCTGGGACGAGTACTGCGCCTGGTACCTGGAGCTGGTCAAGCCACTGCTGTGGGACGAGACTGCATCCGCCGAACGCCAGCGCGGCACCCGCCGCACCCTGGTACGCGTACTGGAGACTGCGCTGCGCCTGGCGCACCCGTTCATGCCGTTCATCACCGAAGAAATCTGGCAACGCGTTGCGCCGCTGGCCGGCAAGTCCGGCCCTACGCTGATGCTGCAACCCTGGCCGGAATTCGATCCGTCGCGTTTCGATGAAGCGGCCGAAGGCGACATCGAGTGGGTCAAGGCCTTCATGCTCGGCATCCGCCAGATTCGCGGCGAAATGAACATTTCCATGGCCAAGCGCATCGACGTAGTGCTGGGCAATGCCTCGGCATCCGACCTGCGCCGCCTTGCGGAAAACGAGCCGCTACTGAAGAAACTGGCCAAGCTGGATAACGTTCGCAGCCTCACCGCTGGCGAAGAAGCGCCGCTGTCGGCCATTGCCCTGGTCGGTGACATGCAGGTACTGGTACCCATGGCCGGACTGATCGACAAGGATGCCGAACTGGCGCGTCTGGACAAGGAGATCGCCCGCCTCGATGGCGAAGTCAAACGCATTGGCGGCAAACTCGGCAACGCTGGTTTCGTCGACAAGGCGCCTGCCGACGTCATCGACAAGGAGCGTGCGAAACTGGCCGAAGCCGAACAAGCGAAAGTCAACTTGGTAGCGCAGCGCGAGCGCATCGCCGGGTTGTAACCAAAGCCGACCGCAACGACTACCCATCGTTGCGGTCTCGCTCAGGGAACAAAATGGACTATCAGCAGCTCACCGCCCTGCGCCAGCACCATCCTGCCTGGCGACTGCTGCGCGCCGATCATGCGCCATTAATCGTCAGCTTTCTCGAACGTGTCTTCGTCACGCCCAACCGGCGCAATCTGGATGAGCACACACTGGCATCCCTGCTCGATGACCAGCTCTATGCGTTGCACCAGCAGCTCGGTGAAGAAGCCTTTCCACGCAGCGCTGCCACCTACCTCGACGACTGGGCCGGCAATGCCAATGGCTGGTTGCGCAAATACTATCCAGACGACAGCGATGAAGCACACTACGAGCTGACCGCGGCCACGGAAAAAGTCATCGAATGGCTGGCCAGCTTGGGCAAGCGCCAGTTCGTCGGCACCGAATCACGCCTGCTGGCGATTTTCGATCTACTCCGGCAAGTGGTCGAAGGTAGCGAAAGCGACCCCCAGGCGCGCATCGCCGAACTGGAAAAGCGCAAGGCCGAGCTGGACGCCGAGATCGCTCGCATCAAGGCCGGCCAACTGGAATTGATGGACGAGACACGGGTACGCGAGCGCTTTCTCGAAGTCAGCGCCAGCGCCCGCAGCCTGCTTGCCGACTTCCGCGAGGTGGAGCAGAACTTCCGTGACCTGGACCGTGGGGTGCGGGAACGCATCGCTACCTGGGAAGGCGGCAAGGGCGAATTGCTGGGGGAGATCTTCGGCAAGCGTGACGCCATCGGCGACTCCGATCAGGGCCGCAGCTTTCGCGCCTTCTGGGAGTTCCTGATGTCGCCGTCACGCCAGGAAGAGCTGTCTAGCCTGCTGCACAAGGTATTCGACCTGGCGCCGGTACAGAGCCTGGAGCCGGATCGCCGCCTGCTGCGCATGCACTATGATTGGCTGGAAGCCGGTGAAACAGCCCAGCGCACCGTGGCACGCTTGTCCGAGCAGTTGCGCCGCTACCTGGACGACCAGGCCTGGCTGGAAAACAAGCGCATCATGCAGTTGCTGCGCGGCATCGAAAGCCAGGCTCTGAGCCTGCGTGCCCAACCGCCGAGCACCGAGCTGATCGGGGTGGATGACACCCGGGTCGACCTCAACCTGCCGCTGGACCGCCCCTTGTACAGCCCGCCGTTGAAACCACACATCGATACGCAGATCCTGCTCGAAGGCCAAACCGATAGTGATACCGATGCGCTGTTCAACCAGACTCATATCGACAAGGCTCGCCTGCTCGCCAACCTGCGCCTGATGTTGCGCCAGCAGCCGCGCATCAGCCTCGGTGAACTGTTGCAGCACCACCCATTGGAACAGGGCCTGGCTGAACTGATCGTCTGGCTGGAGCTGGCCAGCACCGACCGGCGCAGCGCCTTCGATGAGCAGCAGACGCAACTGATAAGCTGGCTTGACGCCGCAAGCCAGCAACGCCGCGCCAGCATCCCCCTGATCGTTTTCAGCCAGTGAGTCCGCCATGACCGACACCGCCGCGCCCGATCTGTCCCTGCTGCTGATCACCCTGTTCAAGGGTGTGCTCTACCACGAGGACGACGCCCAGGCCTGGCAGAACCTGATCGACCAGCAGGCCGCGGTGCGTGACTACCTGCTCCTGCTGGGCCTGGAGCTGATCCTTGACGAGGCCGAAGGCTATGCCTATCTGCGCCAGCAGCAGAATGTAGGCACCGATGACGACAAGGCCGCCATACCCCGGCTGATTTCCCGCCGCCAATTGAGTTATCCAGTCAGCCTGCTGCTGGCACTGCTGCGCAAACGCCTGGCCGAGTTCGATGCGACCAGCGGCGATGCGCGGCTGATATTGTCACGAGCGCAACTGGTCGACCTGCTGCGCCTGTTCCTGCCCGACGGCAGCAACGAAGCCCGACTGATCGATCGTATCGACAGCCATATCGGCAAGGTGGTCGAACTCGGCTTCCTGCGCAAACTGCGCAGTCAGCAGGAGGCACTGTACGAGGTGCGGCGCATCCTCAAGGCCTTTATCGACGCACAGTGGCTCAATGAGTTCGATCAGCGGCTGGGGGAATATGCCGCGCAACGCCAGGATGAGAGAGAAGAATCATGAACGAACCCCAGCTCGACTTCGCCGCCAGTGACGAACGCGCTGGCTTTCGCCTGCATGACATAGGGGTATACAACTGGGGCACCTTCAACCAGCGTGTATGGCGCTTTCCCATCGGTGGCGACAACGCCTTGCTGACCGGCGATATCGGCTCCGGCAAATCCACACTGGTCGATGCCATCACCACCCTGCTGGTGCCGGCACAGAAGATCGCCTACAACAAGGCCGCTGGCGCCGAGGCGCGGGAACGTACCCTTCGCTCCTATGTGCTCGGCTACTACAAGTCCGAACGCAGTGAAGCCGGCGTCAACGCCAAACCGGTGGCCCTGCGCGACCACAATAGCTACTCGGTGATCCTCGGCCACTTCTACAACGAGGGCTACGACCAGCACGTCACCCTAGCCCAGGTGTTCTACATCACCGAAAGCCGTGGCCAGCCGGACCGTTTCTATGTCGTCGCCGACCGCGCCTTGACCATCACCGAGCACTTCGCCCACTTCGGCAGCGACCTCAACGCCCTGCGCAAGCGTCTCCGGGAGTTGCCGGGAGTGACCCTGGAAACCAGTTTCCCGGCCTACAGCGCTGCCTTTCGCCGACGCTTCGGCATCGACAACGACCAGGCCCTGGAGCTGTTCAGCCAGACCGTGTCGATGAAGTCGGTGGGCAACCTCACCGACTTCGTCCGTGAACACATGCTCGAAGAGTTCCCGGTGGAGGAGCGCATCCAGGCGCTGATCCGCCACTTCGACGACCTCAACCGCGCCCACGAGGCGGTACTCACCGCCAAACGGCAGATCGCCCTGCTGCAACCGCTGGTGGAAAACTGCGAGCGCCACGCCCTGGAGTCCGCCGAGGAGAGCGCTCTGGTCGCCTGCCGCGAAGCGCTGACGCCATGGTTCGCCGGGCTCAAGGTCGAGTTGCTGGACAGGCGCCTGGGCAACCTCGCCCAGGATATCGCCCGCCAGCAGGAACAGCAGCGCAGCCTGCAGGAACGCCAGCAACAGGGCCAGTCGCGGCGCGACGAACTCAACCGCGCGATTGCCCAGAACGGCGGCGACCGCCTGGCCGCCATCAAGGAGGACATCGCCCGCCTGGAGGCCGACCAGCAACGCCGCCGACATGCCGCCGAGCGCTATGACGCCCTGGCCGAAAAACTGGAGCTGCCGCTGGCCAGCGGCGCCGAGCCGTTCCTGGCCAATCGACGGGCGCTGGCGGAATTGCAAGAATCGTGCGACGAACAACGTGCCCAGGCGAAGAACGACGAACGCGAACAGGACTTCGCCTTTCGCGGCCTGAACGAGCAATACCGCGACATCGACACCGAACTCGCCTCCCTGCGTAACCGCCGCTCCAACCTGCCGGAGCGCGTGCTGAAAATCCGCCAGAACCTCTGCCAGGCGCTGGAACTGGAGGAAAGCGAGCTGCCCTTCGTCGGTGAACTGCTTCAGGTACGCGAGGACGAACGCGACTGGGAAGGCGTGGCCGAGCGCCTGCTGCACAACTTCGGCCTGTCGCTACTGGTGCCGGATGCACTCTACGGTCAGGTCGCGCAATGGGTCGAGCAGACCCATCTGGGTGATCGCCTGGTGTACTTCAGGGTCCGCGAACGCCGCGCCCAGCCCCCCGGAGATACCCACGTCGATTCACTGGTTCGCAAACTGCTGATCAAGCCCGACACACCCTTCTACGACTGGCTGGAAAGCGAGCTGGCGCGGCGTTTCGACTACGCCTGCTGCGCCTCGCTGGAGCAGTTCCGCCGCGAGGAGAAGGCCGTCACCCGTGCCGGGCAAGTCAAGTCCGGTCAGGAGCGTCACGAGAAGGATGACCGCCGCCGACTGAACGACCGCACCCAGTACATCCTCGGCTGGAGCAACGAGCAGAAGATCACCGCCCTGGAAAAACAGGCCAAAGACCTGCAAGTGCGCATCCAGCAGTACGCCGTCCAGTTGGCCGAGCTGCAACAGCGACAGCGTACCCTCGACGAACGCCTCGGTCTGCTCGCGCAACTATCGGTATTCGACAGCTTCCAGGAACTGGACTGGAAACCTCTGCAAGGGCAGATCCACGCCCTGGAACAGGAACGCCGGCAACTGGAGGCCGAATCCGACACCCTGCGCACCCTGCAGGAACAACTGCGGCAACTGGAAAGCGATCTGCGCAGCCTGCGCGACGCGCTGGACGAGAAGAACCGCGAACAGGCGAGGACCGAGCAGAAACAGGAAGACGCCCAACTGGCCGCCGACGATGCCCGCGCCCAGTACCAGGCCGCCACGCCCGAGCAGCAGGCGCGCTTCGCCGACCTGCTAGCGCTGCGCGAGCAGGCCTTGGGCGAACATACGCTGACGGTGGAATCCTGCATCAATCGCGAATCGGAAATGCGCAGCTGGCTGCAGGCGAAGATCAATGCGGTGATCAAGCGCCTGGAACGCCTGAGCCAGAACATCGTCCAGGCAATGAGCGACTACCGCAACGCCTACCCCCTGGAAACCCGGGACGTGGACGCCAGCGTCAAAGCCGCCGGCGACTACCGAGCCATGCTCGCCAGCCTGGAGCAGGATGGCCTGCCGCAGTTCGAGCAGCGCTTCAAGGCCATGCTCAACGAGAACATCATCAACGAGATCGCCAATTTCCAGAGCCACCTGCGCCGCGAGGAGCTGGACATCCGTGAGCGCATCGAACAGATCAACCAGTCGCTGCACGAGATCGACTACAACCCCGGTCGGCTGATCCAGCTCGAAGCCCAGGGCAGCGGCGACGGCGATATCGGCGAATTCCGCAACCAGCTCAAGGCCTGCACCGAGGGCAGCCTGTCCGGCAGCCAGGACGAGCAGTACGCCGAAAGCAAGTTTCTCGAAGTGCGCAAGATCATCGAAAAATTCCGTGGACGCGAGGGCAGCAGCGACGCCGACCGGCGCTGGACGCGCAAGGTCTGCGACGTGCGCAACTGGTTCGCCTTCTCCGCCTCGGAACGCTGGCGCGAGGACGGCAGCGAACACGAACATTACAGCGATTCCGGCGGCAAGTCCGGCGGGCAAAAGGAAAAACTCGCCTACACCGTGCTAGCCGCCAGCCTGGCCTACCGCTTCGGCCTGGAATGGGGCGCCACCCGCTCGCGCTCGTTCCGCTTCGTGGTGATCGACGAGGCCTTCGGTCGCGGCTCCGACGAATCGGCGCGCTATGGTCTGGAACTGTTCAAGAAGCTCAACCTGCAACTGCTGATCGTCACCCCGTTGCAGAAGATCCATATCATCGAACCCTATGTCGCCAGTGTCGGTTTCGTGCACAACGATCAGGGCCGCGAGTCGATGCTGCGCTGCCTGAGCATCGAGGAATACCGCGAGCAGAAACAGGCACTGGCGGTGGAATCTGGAAAGCAGCCATGAAGAAGCGTATAGGCAAATCCAGGATCAGGCACCACGGCTGGAGATAGGGTGGCCCGATAGGCTCTGATAGAATCTCTGCCTTTGACGGGGCAAGGACGATAATCGATGCCGAATAGCCATTTGCTGACGCCTCACCAAAGCCAATACTACGCCTGGCAACTAACCCGCCAAGCCGCCAGCGGCAGCCTGGAATCACTGACTTCCTCTTTGGCTGGCTCGCAAATCCACCTGAACCCACACCAGATCGAAGCGGCACTCTTCGCTCGTAAGAATCCGCTGGCCAAAGGCGTGATCCTTGCAGACGAGGTCGGGCTGGGGAAAACCATCGAAGCCGGACTGGTCATCGCCCAATCCTGGGCGGAGCGCCGTCGGCGTATTCTAATCATTGCTCCAGCGAACCTACGCAAACAATGGCACCAGGAATTGCAGGACAAGTTCGGTATGCAGGGGCTGGTGCTCGAAGCCAAGAACTACAAGGCCTTGCGCCAGCAAGGCTTGAGCCCATTCGAAGTTACCGGCCCCATCATCTGCTCCTACCAGTTCGCCAAGAGCAAAGCCGACGACATCCACCAGATCAACTGGGATCTAGTAGTACTGGACGAAGCCCATCGCCTGCGCAATGTCTACAAGAAAGGCAACGTCATCGCCAGCGTCATTCGCGACTCACTCAAGCATGTCAAGGCCAAAGTCCTGCTCACCGCCACGCCTCTGCAGAACTCCCTGCTGGAACTGTACGGGCTGGTCAGCGTGATCGACGAGCATGTATTCGGTGACCTGGACAGTTTTCGCGTGCAATTCGGCCAAGGCAACCGTGAACAGGCCCTCGCCTCGCTACGGACTCGCCTCACCCCTGTTTGCAAACGCACATTACGACGCCAAGTGCAGCCTTACGTTTCCTACACCCAACGTATAGCCATCGTCGAAGAATTCACCCCATCGGCAGAAGAGCAGAAACTCTCCAAACTAGTTGCTGACTACCTGCAACGCCCCAATCTCAAGGCATTGCCGGACGGACAACGGCAACTGATCTCCTTGGTGTTGTGGAAACTGCTCGCCTCCTCCAGCAGGGCCATCGGTGGAGCCTTGGAAACCATGGCCAATCGCCTGCAAAAACTGCTCGACAATGCCCCAGAGATTCCGGAGCTAGTCGAAGAGCTGGATGAAGATTTCGAGGTACTCGACGAAACCGCCGAGGAATGGGGCGAAGAAGACTCGAACGATGCCCCAGAAAGCAGAACCGAGCGTGAAGCCCTGAGCAATGAAATCGCCGAGCTCCGACACTTCAAGGAGCTGGCCAGCAACATTCGCGATGACTCCAAGGGCCAAGCGCTGCTGACTGCCCTAGGCAAGGCCTTCGTCGAACTGGATCGGCTCCAGGCCCCCAAAAAAGCACTGATCTTCACCGAGTCGAAGCGCACCCAGGACTATCTGCTCGGCCTACTGGAAAGCACGCCCTATGGCGATGGTATCGTCCTGTTCAACGGCACCAACAACGATGCCCGCGCTCAAGCCATCTACAAGGCTTGGCTGAAAAAACACGAAGGCAGCGACAAGATAACCGGCTCCAAGACCGCTGACACTCGCGCCGCCCTGGTCGAACACTTCAAAGACAGCGGCACCGTGATGATCGCTACCGAAGCCGGAGCAGAAGGCATCAACCTGCAGTTCTGTTCCTTGGTGGTCAACTACGACTTGCCCTGGAACCCCCAGCGCATCGAACAGCGCATCGGTCGCTGCCATCGTTATGGTCAGAAACATGACGTGGTGGTGGTCAATTTCATCGACCAGAACAACCCGGCGGACAAGCGTGTCTACGAACTGCTGAGCGAAAAATTTCACCTTTTCGAAGGCGTCTTTGGTGCCAGCGACGAGGTGCTTGGCGCCATCGGCTCAGGCGTGGACTTCGAGCGGCGCATCGCCGATATCTACCGTAACTGTCGCAAGCCCGAAGACATCAAGGCCAGCTTCGAACAGTTGCAACTCGACCTGGCCGGTGAAATCAACGACGCCATGGTCAAGACCCGGCAAATGCTGCTGGAGAACTTCGATGAGGAGGTCCAGGCCAGACTGCGTACACAGGCAGATAACAGCAAAGAAGCTCTGGATCGCTTCGAGCAAATGTTGCTGTCCTTGAGCGAAACGGAACTCCAGCAACATGCCGACTTCGACGGTGACAATGGCTTCGACCTGCATAGCCTCCCCGGAGGCTCACAGGAAGAAATAGACCTGGGACGTTACGAACTGCCTCGCCATAGCGGCGACGCCCATCTCTACCGTCTGGGGCACCCACTGGCCGAATGGGTGATCCAGCAGGCCAAGGAGCGTGTACTCCCCGTCGCGCACCTGCGCTTCGACTACAACGCCCATGGCATGCCCGTCACCACCCTGCTGCCCTATCGCGGCCAGGGCGGCACTCTCAACGTCAAGCTGCTCAGCGTCGATGCACTGGGCCATCAACAACAGGAGTTGATCGTCTCCGCCGTTACCCATGACGGCCAGGCACTGCTCGAAGACGATCCGCAAAAACTCCTGCGCCTACCGGCTGAAATTCTGACTCATGCCGCCCACCCGGTGGATACAGGAGCCTGCGACGCAGACCTGACACAGCGCCAGCAAAAAGCCCTCGGCCTGATCGACCAACGCAACCTTGGTTTTTTTGAAGAGGAAGTCGCCAAGCTGGATGCCTGGGCCGACGACCTCAAGCTCGGCCTGGAGCAGGAAATCAAGGAAACCGATCGGGAAATCAAGGAAGTCCGGCGCACCGCCGCCACCGCACAGACCTTGGACGAGAAATTGCACTGGCAGAAACGCCAGCGCGAACTGGAAGGCACGCGCAACAAATTGCGCCGCGATCTGTTCAATCGCCAGGATGAAGTGGAGGAGCAGCGCAACGAGCTGATCGAACAACTGGAAACCCAGCTCAAACAGCAGGTTCAGGAACGCCCCCTATTCACCATCGGCTGGGAACTGGTATGAATAAGCCGTTCAGCAACTGTCCTCCCAATATTCTGGGGCTCGGGCATCTCAGCATAACGAGCAGCCTGCTCAAGCTCGGCAAAGTGCCAGTGTGGGGAGGCGAATAATGCCTCCTCAGTATCGTCCGCTGGAGCTGGAGCAACTCTGTCAGAAGTTCGATCAGGACTTCGCACATCTCATCACGGGTATCGGCCACAACGATACGGCTCGCCGCAGCAACTTCTGCTCGAAAGCCATCGCAGCATTCGTTCTCTGCGCGGAGGCGGGAGCAACCCCCGAACAGGCGGCAGCGGCCAGCATCGACGGTGGCCAGGATCATGGCATTGATTCGGTGTTCGTATCCGCCGACCAGACTCTATGGCTGGTTCAATCCAAATACCACACCAGCGGCCACGGCGAACCCATACTGGGCGACGTGTCGAAATTCCGCGACGGCGTGACCGACCTACTGCGCGGCAGACTGGAACGCTTCAATGCCGCATTACGCAGCAAGGAAATCCCGATCAAGCAGGCACTGGATATGGATCGCAGCCGAGTCCGGGTCATCCTCGCCCACTCTGGGAGTGCCGTATCGGATGATCGCCGCCAGATATTCGGCGACCTGGAGCGTGCCTTCAACGGCACCCATTCCGGCTTCCTGCAGTGTTCCACCTATGGCCTGAGCTCTCTGCACGGCCTATTGCTGGCCAACCATGCCCCGCAGCCCATTGAGGAAGAGGTCGTTCTGCAGGACTACGGCTGCATTACCGCCCCTTACCGCGCGTTCTACGGCAGACTGTCGGCGAACCAGTTGGCAGCGCTATCGCGGCGCCACGGCGCGAACCTGGTGGAGCGTAATATTCGTCGTTTCAAGGGCTCGACCAGCGTCAACGACGGCCTGGCCGAAACGCTCAAGCAGAGCGCCGAACACTTCTTCTACTTCAATAACGGCGTGACTTTTCTCTGCGAGTCAATCCGCGAGGGCTATCCACGCGATCCACATCGGCAGGAAGGGTGCTTCCGCGTATCCGGCCTGTCGATCATCAACGGCGCGCAAACCGTCGGCGTCATCGCCCGGGAAGAACCGGGGCACTATGTCACCCATCCGGTCGAAGTGTTGGCGACCTTTATCTGCCTGGAAAACGCACCGTACGGTTTCGGCGATCAGGTAACCCAATCGCGCAACCGCCAGAATGCGGTCGAACTGGAAGACTTCGCCGCCCTGGACGAGCGTCAGGCACTCTGGCAACGAACACTGAAGCTGCAGGGCATCGACTACCTCATCAAGCAGGGCGACGAGGACCCTCTACCCTCCGCCACGGTGTTCAGCATCCAGGAAGCCGCTCCGGCACTGGCCTGCACTCTGCCCGACAGGGATTGGGTGGACTTCGTGGTGATGGCCAAGTCAGAACGGAGAAAACTGTTCACCCGTAGCAGCCTGGTTTCCAACCAAAGCGGAGTTCAGTTTCCAGCCTATGAGCGGCTGTTCATCGACTCGCTTACCGCCCGCAGCATCTGGCGCGCGGTACAGGTCAGCCGTTTTGTCAAAAGCCACATGAGCGAACGCGCCAGAACCGAATCCGATCCGGTAACGCTCCCTCCTGACACGCTACCCGTGCAGGAAATACTGCGCCACGGCAGTTGGTTGCTGCTGCATGTACTGTTCGTGCGCACCGAATTGCATAATGGCGTCGATCTGACGCTAAGCGAAGAAGACCTGCAGCGTCTATCACTCGAACTCGACAATGCCGCCCTTAAACTGGCCGAGGTCGTCCAGGCCCGGCAGTGGGGTAAACAGGCGCGCAGCCTGTTCGTAAACAAGAGCGATTGTCAAACCATCAAGCGTCTATTGATGGCCGCGCTCAATCAGCCGGCCCGGGAATACCCATGAGCAAGCAGAAACTCGAACTTACCTGGATCGGCAAGGACAAGCGCCCCAAGCTGGAGCCGCGCATCCTGCTGGAAGACCCGAGCAAGTCTTATCACGCCGGGCACCGGGTAACGGATAACGACCAGTTCGATAACCGCCTGATCTTTGGTGACAACCTGCTTGCGCTGAAGGCGCTGGAGCAGGAGTTTACCGGCAAGGTTAAGTGCGTATTTATTGATCCGCCGTATAACACGGGTAGCGCCTTTACCCATTACGACGATGGATTGGAGCACTCGATCTGGCTGGGACTGATGCGGGATCGGCTGGAGGTCATTTGGCACTTACTCTCCGAGGAAGGCTCGTTATGGATCACGATTGATGATAACGAAGCGCACTATCTAAAAATTTTGTGTGATGAAATTTTTGGGAGAAGAAATTTCGTCTCATCAATTGCCTGGGAAAAAGATCAAGCGCGTCATAACGATGCAGTTATCTCTGGCGCTCATGACCATATCCTTTTATACGCAAAGAATTTTGATATTTGGAGAAAAAACAGAAACCTTCTACCTCGCGAAGAAGCAAACAATGATCGTTACAAGAATAACGACGACGACCCAAGAGGACCATGGCTGCAAGGAGCATGCAGCACAGCCAAGAGTGGTTCTGAGAAAAATCGGTTTCCCGTTCTTCTTCCATCTGGCCGCTGGACTACCCCCCCGCCGGGAAATTACTGGAGATTTTCCGAGAGTACATTGAAGCAAGCACAGGCTGAGGGACGTGTTTATTATGGAAAAGATGGCGACCGCTTACCGATAATTAAAAGCTATCTTTCTGAAGTGCAATCTGGCTTTGTTCCTAAAACCTGGTGGCCTGCATCTGAAGTTGGATCAAATCAATCCGCAAAAAGAGACCACTTACGAAAATTACTGCTTGGAATTGAACCCTTTTCTACTCCAAAGCCAGAAGAACTAGTACATAGAGCCTTCACAATTTCGACCAACCCCGGCGACTTAGTCCTCGACTCCTTCGGAGGCTCCGGCACCACTGGCGCTGTCGCCCATAAAATGGGTCGTCGCTGGATCATGGTCGAGCTGGGCGAACACTGTCATACCCATATTATTCCGCGCCTGAAAAAAGTCATCGATGGTGAAGACTCAGGTGGCATCACTAAGGCAGCAAATTGGCAAGGCGGTGGCGGTTTCCGCTATTACAGCCTGGCACCTTCCCTGCTGGAAAAAGATCGCTGGGGCAACTGGATTATCAACCGCGAGTACAACGCCGCGCAGCTTGCCGAGGCCCTGTGCAAGCTGGAGGGCTTTACCTATGCGCCCTCGGAAACCCTCTGGTGGCAGCATGGTCATTCCAGCGAACGGGATTTTATCTGCGTCACCACGCAAAATTTGTCCGCCGAACGCCTTCAGGGGCTGGCCGATGAAGTCGGCAGCGAACGTTCGCTACTGGTCTGCTGTGCGGCCTTCCATGGCATCGGCAGCGAACAGGCCGCCGAGCGCTGGCCGAACCTGACCTTGAAGAAAATCCCGAAAATGGTCCTGGCCCGCTGCGAATGGGGCCACGACGATTACAGTCTGAACGTGGCCGCCCTACCCATGTTCGATAAACCGACAGCCGAACCCGCACCCCAGCCGCAGGCAGTCGATAGAAAGAAAAAGGCCCAAGTAGCGCCAGGCCAAGGTGGGCTGTTCGCGGAGGATGAGGCATGAGCGAGCACAACTACCCCGGCTCTCGCTGGTGGAAGTTCGACTTTCATAACCACACGCCAGCCTCCCTGGACTACCGGGGCGACAAGGGCATCAGTCCGCGCCAATGGTTGCAGGACTATCGGGATGCCGGCATTCAGTGCGTCGCGGTGACCGACCACAACACCGGGGAATGGATCGACCGCCTGAAGGCAACCCTGACCGAGTTGCGCCAGGAAGATCCCACTTGGGAGGAGTTTTTCCTGTTCCCAGGCATGGAGCTGTCCTGCCATGGCGGCGTGCATCTAAAGGTCATCCTTGGCCCAGAAAAGAGCGCAGCGGACATCGAGGCCATCCGCGGCGGCGTCAAGTTCCTGGGCACTCCCGGTGACAGCGATGGCGTGACCCGGCTCAGCGTGGCGGATGTAATCGGCGAAATTCACCAGGCTGGCGGCATTGCCTGCGCCGCCCATATCGATCAGTCTAAGGGACTGCTGACTGCTGTTACCGACCACTATACCCTGCAACAACTGCTGCCCTTGCTTGATGCGGTAGAGGTCATTGACCCGAATGCAGCCAGCGTCCAGCAATACAAAAGTGCCTTGGAGCACCTGGCCTGGGTACTCGGCTCCGATAGCCACAAGCCCAAGGAAATCGGTCGCGGTTACACCTGGGTCAAGATGTCCACCCCCAACCTGGAAGGCCTGCGCCTGGCTCTGCTCGACCCGGAATCTGCCATCTGCCGAAGCGACCAAGAGCCCAGCGAGCCCAGCGAGCCTCAGCCTCTTCCTGCTCAGTGGATCATTTCAGTCACGCTGGAAAATATGCATCTACGGCGCAATGGTCAGGGGCCGCTGCACCTGCCGTTCAACCCCGCCTACAACGCCATCATCGGTGGCCGTGGCAGCGGTAAATCGACAGCGTTGGAATGTCTGCGCCTGGCCATGGCCCGAGATAACGAACTCAGAAAACTGGGCGAAGACTCCGAAATCTGGAAAACCTTCGACGGCTTCCAACGCCAGTACAGTCAGCGCGACAAGCCGGGCATGATGCTGCCGGACACCTGCATCAGCGCCGAGGTGATCAAGGGGCAGGGGGAGTCCAGCGAACGGCTGAAATACGTTTGGAGCCGACAAGCCGACGGTCGCTTCACCACCCACGTCTGGCGTTGGGACGAAGGTAGCTGGCAGGAAACCGGGCTGGACGAAAATCAGGCCCGTGCCGCCTTCCCCATCAAGATTTTCAGCCAGAAACAGGTATTGGCCCTGGCCAATAACCCGCAGGCATTGCTGGAAACCATCGACGACTCCATCCGTGAGCAGAAAGCTGCCTGGCAGGAGCAGTTCGACGAGAAGAAATCCACCCTGCTCGCCGCCCGCCTGCGCGTGCGTACACTGAAGAAGGAGCTGGAGAAGAAACCCGCGCTGGAGCTGGAATACAAAGACGCCAGCCGTAAGGCCCGAGTGTTTGCCAACGCCAACTTCGGCCACCTGCTCAAAGCCTACCAGCGTGCCAGCCAGCAGCAACGGGCCATGGAAGACTTCCACCTGTTGCTGGCGGACGATGTAGCACGGTTGCAAACAGGACTGGATCAGGCTGCCAACCTGGCCGGTACCGAACTGGCGCAGTTCCTCGCCGAAACCCCAGCCGAGATCGCCGCCCGTGACAGCGCTCTGACCTTGAAGAGCGAACTGGTCAAACGCTACGAGCAGGTCGCAGTGATAGTAGCGCAGATGCGCAGTCTGCTGACCGATGCCCAAGCCACCCAGGCTGCAAGCGCCTGGCAACAGGAAAACCACACGCATATTCAGGCTTATCAGCTAGAAACCGAGCGCCTGAAAGCCGAAGGCATCAATAGCGCCCGTGAAGCCGCGGCCGCCGTGGCCACAGAAGAGCGTTTGCGCAAACAACTGGAACAGATCAAGGCGTTTGAAGTCGAGTTGATGCAAGCGGAACAAACAGCCATGGATGCCGCTCAGGCATTGGCACACTGTCGCGAAGACCTTACACAGCTACGCGAAACCTTTACCCAGCAATTATTCGCCCAGAACGACATGCTCAAGGTCATCCTTCGCGGTATGGCCAGCAGCAGAAGCGAAGTTGGCCGCTTCCGGGAAATACTGCGGCTGGGCAACGGTGAAAACTTTGCCGCTGCGATCTGGCAAGAGGGTGAGGACGACAGCAAGAGTGGCGTGCTCTGGGATGTGATCGACGTCGATGACCCGCAACTGATCTCAGGCCGACTGGCCGAACTCAAACAGACGCTGGAGGAGATGAGCGAAAAACGCCATGACGCCACGGTCCTCAACAGCCGCTTCCGCGCCGAATTGGTTCGCCGTATCGAGGCGCTGCCCAACGAAGTCTTCGACGAGTTGACCTGCTGGTTTCCGGAGGACGAGGTGACCCTGGAATATCGGCCTAGAAAGGGCTCCGCCTATAAGAATATTCACTTGGCATCCGCCGGTCAGAAAACCGCCGCAATGCTGTCCTTCTTGCTTGTTCATGGCGACGAGCCACTGCTGCTCGACCAGCCGGAAGACGATCTGGACAATGCCCTGGTATCAGACCTGGTGGTGGAACAACTGCGCAGGAACAAGCAGCACCGGCAACTGGTGGTGGTCACCCATAACGCCAATATCGTGGTGAATGCCGATGCCGAACTGGTTATGACCATGGACTTCAACGGACAGATCAACCTGGCCTCAGCGGGTGGTTTGCAGGAACGCAGCGTGCGTCAGGATATTTGCCGCGTCATGGAGGGCGGGGAAGAAGCCTTCCGCCAGCGCTACAAGCGCATTCTGCAAGACCTGGAGGGGCAGCCATGACCGTCGATGATTGGCTGAACAGAATTCGCCTCGGCGAGGACTCCACCCTAGAGCTCAAGCGCGTGGTCCTGCGCAGCACAACAAAAATAGAAGGTCCACACCCCGATAGCCTGGCCGATGAATTGGCCGCCATGGGCAATGCTCAGGGTGGCACCCTGATCCTGGGCGTGGACGACAAAACCCGGCAGGTGCTGGGTATTGCCTATGCAGCGCTGAACACCGTGGAGCAGTGGTTGGCCGAGATTTGCCAAACCCGCATTCAACCACCTCTGGATATTGCTACCCAACACATTGAGCTGCCCGATGACACCGGACAATTGCAACCGGTCATCATCGTCACTGTGCCACGCAGCCTGATGGTGCATAAAAGCCCGAATGGTTATTTCAAACGAGTGGCGCATGCCAAGCGCGAGATGATGCCCGATGTGCTTGCCCGACTGTTCCAGCAGCGCAGCCAAGCACGGCTGATTCGCTTCGACGAGCAAGTGGTCTCCGGCACCACCCTGGAACAGGCCGACCCCCTGCTGATTCAGGCCTTCCTCCGGGATGGCGAAGGAGATGCGGGCCGGCAGCTGCAACGTCTGCATCTGACAGCTGATGATGAGGGCGTGCAGCGCCTGAGTGTCGCCGGTGCGTTGCTGTGCACCATCAAGCCAAGCAAATGGTTGCCTTCGGCCTATATCCAGGCCGTAGCCTACAGCGGCATCCACAACGACCCCCACGAACAAGTAGACGCCAAGGACTTCGACGGCCCTCTGAATCAACAGATCTGGGATGCCTTCGATTTTGTCCGGCTGCATATGCGCGTACCTGCCCGCAAGGAGATGGGTCGTGTGGACTATCCGCAATACAGCTTGCGCGCGGTCTTCGAGGCCGTGGTCAATGCAGTTGCCCATCGCGACTACTCGATCTGGGGCGGACGCATTCGCTTGCATCTGTTCGCGGATCGTCTGGAACTTTACTCGCCAGGTGCCCTGCTCAACTCGATGACGGTCGAAGCGATGCGGGCGATGTCCATGCCGCGCAACGAGGTGATTTCCAGCCTGTTCGCCCGCTACTACCCGGTTCGGGAGCAAGGCTTGGGACGTGAATATTTAATGGATCGACGAGGCTCAGGGGTGGATGTGATCCTGCATGAAAGCGAGCAACTATCTGGCATCAGGCCGGTATTCGAGAACATTGCCGATATGGAACTGCGCTTGACCATCTACGCCGCCTCAGTGCCGGACAAGGAGATACCAGCATGAGCCTGCTTGCCCGGACTCTGCATCATGTCAGCGGTCGCCTGTCACTACGACCACCGCAGTCGGAGTCGCTTTCCCGCCTGGCTCTGGCGCTCGAAACCGCACCGGAAATGTTGGGACACGAACGAGATCTTTCCGCGGTTTTGTCCAGTTTGCAGGCGGCCTTCGCCGACAAGGCCCCTGGCTTTGAAGATTTCGAGCGGGAGTTCCCTTCCCTTTGCTTCGCCCTGGCCACAGGCGTGGGCAAAACGCGGCTGATGGGGGCTTTTATCGCCTACTTGCACCTGGCGCATGGCATCAATAATTTCTTCGTGCTGGCACCGAATCTGACGATTTATAACAAGCTGATTACGGATTTCACGCCGAACACGGCAAAGTATGTTTTCAAAGGCATTGGCGAGTTTTCAATCAATGCCCCACGGGTCATCACCGGTGATAACTACGAGCAGCAGAACATCACTGCTGGCGAGCTATTTGGTGAGGTTCGCGTCAATATCTTCAACATCTCGAAGATCAATTCCGAGGTACGCGGCGGCAAGGAACCCCGGATCAAGCGCATGCGCGAGGTCTTGGGCGACAGCTACTTCAACCATCTCGCCGGGCTGGATGATCTGGTTCTATTGATGGACGAGTCTCACCGCTACCGGGCCAGCGCCGGGGTGCGTTCGATCAACGAGCTAAAGCCTTTGTTTGGTTTGGAAGTCACGGCAACGCCGTTCGTGGAATCAACACGCGGTCCGGTGCCGTTCAAGAACGTGGTGATGGACTATTCACTGGCGCGGGCGATGGAAGACGGCTTCGTCAAGGAACCCGCCGTGGTGACCCAACGTGGCTTCGATGCGCGTGACCATAGCCTGGACGAAATCGAACGCATCAAGCTCGAAGATGGTATCCGCCTGCATGAAACCACCAAGGTGGAACTACTCACCTACGCCCGGGAAAATGCAGTCAAGCTGGTCAAGCCCTTCATGCTGGTCATCGCCCGGGACACCAGCCATGCCTCGCAACTGCTGAACCGCCTGGAGAACGAGCTATTCGACGGGCGCTATGCCGGCAAGGTAATCCAGGTGGACTCCAGCAAGACCGGCAAGGACGAAGAGGAAATGATCAGCCGCCTGCTGAGCGTGGAAAGCGTGGAGGAACCGACCGAGATCGTCATCCACGTCAACATGCTCAAGGAAGGCTGGGACGTGACCAACCTCTACACCATAGTCCCTCTGCGTGCCGCCAATGCCCGCACCTTGGTAGAGCAATCCATTGGCCGAGGTTTGCGCTTGCCCTACGGTAAACGTACCGGTGTGGCGGCAGTTGACCGGCTCAACATCATTGCCCATGACCGCTTCCAGGAAATCATCGACGATACCAACCGGGCAGACTCTCCGATCCGCCTGCAAAGAATCATCCTCGACGCCCCCGGAAGCGAGGAGAGAAAAGTCAGCGTACAAGTCGAGTCTGGGCTGATGGCTCAACTAGGACTGGCGGATGCGCCTGTGGTTTCACTCCCCGAGCGCGATATTGAGGACGCTTCCGCTATCTTTACGCCACCTCCGGTATTTACCTCGGAGGCGGAACGCCAAGCCGCACAGAAAGTTCTGGAAGTGATCGGTCGATATGAAATCAGGCGAGAACAAGTACCCACCACCGCAGCCTTGCTCAGGCCAGAGATACGCCAGGAAATCCTAGCCGAGGTGCAAGAGCTACTGAAACCCACTCAAGGGACGCTGCTGACCGATGAACCCACCATCGACCTAGCCGCTGTTATCGCCACAACCACGGAAATCGTGGTGAACCAGAGCATCGATATACCGCGTATCGCGGTAGTGCCCAAAGGTGAAGTTTCTACCGGCTTTCATCCATTCAAGCTGGATGTAACAGGGCTGCACTTGCAACCGAGCGCGCGAGAAATCGTGGGCCAGATGCTGCGCACCAATGAGCAGTTCACCTTGGCGGCCAAGGCTGGCCTCAAGGAGGCACGCCTGGAGGATTACATCGTCCATGCCTTGGTCGATTTCGATGATATCGATTACTTCAGCCATGCCGAGCTGCTCTACGACCTGGCAGGTCAGATGGTCGCTCATCTCATGGGTTACCTGAGCGAAGAAGAAGCCCGTGATGTCCTGGATCGTGAGCGCAAGCTAATTGCGCGAGAAATACACGCACAGATGGTGGCGCACTTCTGGGAACATGCTACTGAGTACGAAGTGCAGGTCAGCCGAGGCTTCACCGGGCTGAAGCCTTGCAACTACACCGCCACCGTTGGCCAAACAGCGCACAACTATCGGGAAACCGTGGCAGATCGCAGCCGCATCAAACAAATGCTGTTTGGTGGTTTTTCCCGCTGCCTATACACCTTGCAAAAGTTCGATTCGGATACCGAACGCCGCTTCTCGGTGATCCTTGAACGCGATGCAGATAAATGGTTCAAACCGGCCAAAGGCCAATTCCAGATCTACTACAAGCTCGGTAGCGAACAACCTGAATACATTCCCGACTTCATCGCAGAGACTGACTCGGTCATTCTGATGGTGGAAACCAAAGCGCGTGACGATATCGACACCGCAGAAGTGCAAGCCAAAGCCGCTGCGGCCATACGCTGGTGCCAACATGCCTCGGACTATGCCATGACGGTCGGAAGCAAGCCGTGGAAATATCTGCTCGTTCCCCATGACGAAGTCATGGAGGCACGCAGGCTGGCAGACTTCCTACGGTTCGAGCACAAATAGAACAGATGGCCTGGACCAGCTCCGCCAACCTCCGCGCCCAAGTGCAACGCCTGTGGGATCAAGGCGTGCTGCTGCGTGCCAAGCTCGGCGAGGAGCCGGTCTTTCCAATGGCGCTGAAGCTGAAAAGGCCCGGCAGTATCGAGCTGACCGAGCATTACACCCTGGTTTGCCAGTGGATTCGCCAGTTGCAGAACGACGCCCACTACTACCGGCTGGAATGGAAGAACATCAATCACCGCCAGTTGGGCCGCAATCAGGTACCCGTCCTGGCCTGGATAAATGACCTCGACGACGCGCTGGCCTGGCTCGGCAAACGTCGTGATAGCGAGCGTTTCAACAGCCTGGTACAGATCAGTCTTGAGCACTTTCCCGAGCTGCAACTCTGGCTGTCGCGCTACCCGTTGCGCGCCCTGGAGCAGGCCGAACACTGGTCCAAAGTGCTGGCGGTGCTGACCTGGTTCCAGAACCATCCCAACTGCGGCCTGTACCTGCGCCAACTGGACATTCCCGGTGTGGACACCAAATTCATCGAGCAACACCGCGGGCTGCTCGGCGAGCTGCTCGACCTAATCCTGCCCGAAGCCAGCCTAAACCTGGAGGCCCGTGGTACACGCTTCTTCGAGCGTCGTTACGGCCTGCGCGAAAAGCCCATTCGTGCCCGCATGCGCCTGCTCGATCCGACCTTGTATATAGACGAGCTGAACGACCTGGAGCTTCCAGTCAAACAACTGAGCGCTCTGCATCTGCCGTTGCGACGGGTATTCGTCACCGAGAACGAGATCAATTTCCTCTCCTTCCCAATGCACCCTGGCAGCGCCATCCTGTTTGGCCAAGGCTATGCGCTGGACCGACTCGCCGACATCCACTGGCTGCGCGATCAACCACTTCATTACTGGGGCGACATCGACACCCATGGTTTCGCCATCCTCGCTCGCCTTCGCGCGCACCTGCCGCATACCCAGTCGTTACTGATGGATCGCGACACCCTGCTACAGCATCGTTCGTTATGGGGATGCGAACAAGCGGACAAGCGCTGCCTACATGACCTGCCGCATCTACACGAATCCGAACACGCCCTTTATGACGATCTGCGCCATGACAGACTGGAAACCGATGGCCAGCCAAACCACTGTGTACGCCTAGAACAGGAGCACGTCCGCTTTGCCTGGCTGCAGGCGCAACTGTCACAGCTCACGTCCTGAAATGCCTTCCGGCTAGCCAAAGCCCCAAGTCTGTTTGAATCGCTCTTGATTAGTGACAAGTTATTACCGACACCTGACGTACAATATGCCGCCTACAAAATCCTGATAGCAATTGGCAGGCCGAGCCAATGCAGAAGCTGTACGACATGAAGCAAGCCCCGCACCACAGCGCCCTCTACCGGGCAGCCGTATGCACAGCCGTTACGCGCAAGTAGTCATCTCTCCGTATACGGCTTCTGACTTGTTTCACTCGCAAAGCCCACCGCCATTTTGAGCCTGCCAACTACCGAGCCTGTTTCGACAGTCCGAAGGGCCGGTCCGGTTTCTCAAAATGGAGTCCCTCCGATGTATGCACTCATGGCTGTAGTGTTCGTCTTGGGCTATCTATGCATAGCCTTTGAACATCCCCTGAAAATAGACAAGGCCGCAGCAGCGATTCTGACTGCGGTGCTGACCTGGACCATTCTGGTGCTGGGCGCCGACCAGATTCTTCCGCTGCTGCAACCCGGCACGCATGACCCGGCAGATTCCTCCGCCGTAGTGGTCGAAGCACTGCGCCATCACCTGGGCGAAGTGTCGGAGATCCTCTTCTTCCTGCTCGGTGCGATGACCATCGTCGAGCTGATCGACTCCCACGAAGGCTTCAAGGTCATCACCGACCGCATCCAGACACGCAAGCGTGTCCATCTGTTGTGGATCATCGGCTTCCTGACCTTCTTCCTCTCCGCCGCGCTGGACAACCTGACCACCACCATCGTCATGGTTTCTCTGCTGCGCAAGCTGATCCGCGGTCGTCCCGAGCGCTGGCTGTATGTCGGCGTGGTGGTCATCGCGGCCAACGCCGGTGGCGCCTGGTCGCCGATCGGAGACGTGACCACCACCATGCTCTGGATCGGCGGTCAGATCACCGCATCCGGCGTTATCACCGGCTTGTTCCTGCCGAGCCTGGTCTGCCTGCTGGTGCCGCTGACCATCCTCAGCTTCACCCTGCGCGGTGAAGCTCCGCGTCCGCGCGCTCGGGCTCACCTGGCCGAGAAGCACCCACCGGCCACCAGCAACTTCGAGCGCAATCTGGTTCTGAGCCTCGGTCTGGGCGCCCTGTTGTTCGTCCCGGTGTTCAAGACGGTGACTCACCTACCTCCATACATGGGCATCCTCTTCGGCCTTGGTGTTCTTTGGGTAACGACCGAGTTCATCCATCGCAACAAGAATGACGAGGACAAGCACCCACTTTCGGTGGTCGGCGTACTGCGCAAGGTCGACACACCCAGCGTACTGTTCTTCCTCGGCATCCTGCTGGCGGTTTCTGCACTGGCCACCGCTGGCCATCTGACCCAGGTCGCCACCGCACTGCGCGAGTCGCTTGGCCATATCTATGCGATCAACTACGCCATCGGCCTGTTGTCCGCGGTGGTCGATAACGTGCCGCTGGTGGCCGGTGCGATGAAGATGTATCCGCTGGTCAGCGAGAAGATGCTTGCTGGAACTGCCGTAGAGGAGCTCGGCTGGATGTCCCAGTTCGTCGTCGACGGCAATTTCTGGGAAATGCTCGCTTATTGCGCGGGTACCGGCGGTAGCACGCTGATCATCGGCTCGGCTGCCGGCGTTGCAGCCATGGGCATGGAAAAGATCAGTTTCACCTGGTACATCAAGCGCGTCAGCCTGCTGGCGTTCCTCGGTTACACTGCTGGCGCAGCGACCTACGTCGGCATGCTCGCCCTGCGTTGAGCCTACTGCCCGGTCAGGTCGTTGTTGCCCAAAGGCATCAGACGACCTGACCAGGGACCCCGCATGACCGTCAGCAAGACCAAAACCAGCTTTTACCGCCGACTCTACGTCGCCTGGCTGATCGACAGCGGCACTGCCAGCAGCGTTCCGGCGCTGATGGCAGCGACCGGTATGCCAAGGCGCACCGCCCAGGACACCCTGGCCGCCCTTGCGGATCTGGACATCGAATGCTCCTTCGAGCAAGACGACGGTGAGCGGCACAACGCAGGCCACTATGCCATCCGCGACTGGGGCGCCATCGACAAGAGCTGGATCGAGCGCAATCTGCCCCGTATCAAATCCATTCTTGAATACCCCTGATCAGCCATGAGCAGTGAACTGCTGCTGGTACTGGCCCTGCTGGCGGGCTGCGTCTGCTTGTTCGTGCTGAACAAGCCGCGCATGGACGTCGTGGCAGTGCTTGCCATGATCGCCCTGCCGCTCACCGGTGTGCTCAGCGTGCAGGAGGCGTTAGCCGGCTTCAGCGACCCCAGCGTGGTATTGATCGCCGCCCTCTTCGTCATCGGCGATGGCCTGGTGCGCACCGGCATCGCCTATCGCCTGGGTGACTGGCTGATGCGTGCTGCCGGCAGCAGTGAAACCCGCCTGTTGATTCTGCTGATGCTGGCCGTCGCGGGGCTCGGCTCGGTGATGAGCTCAACGGGCGTAGTGGCGATCTTCATTCCTGTGGTGCTCGGCATCGCCAATCGCATGAAAGTATCGCCACGGCGCCTGATGATGCCATTGGCATTCGCCGGCCTGATCAGCGGCATGCTGACATTGGTCGCAACGCCGCCGAATCTGGTGGTCAACAGCGAACTGCGGCGCTCAGGCCTGGACGGTTTCGCCTTCTTCGATTTCACACCGATCGGCCTGGCCATTCTGCTGCTCGGTGTCGGCTACATGCTGCTCGCAAGGCGCTGGCTGGGAAACGACAAACGCAGCGAGACCGTGGAGCATCGCCACACCCTCGCGGATCTGGCCCGAAAGTACCGGCTGGACGAGCGCGAGCGGCGACTGCGGGTATTGCCGGGATCGGTACTCGCCAACCAGGCGCTGGACGAGCTGCAACTGCGCACCCAGTACGGCATCAACGTGATTGCTGTTGAGCGCCATGACCGCTTTCGCAACCTCCTGCTGATCGCCACCGGGAATACTGAACTGTTCGTCGGCGATGTGCTGCTGGTGGACCTGGCCAGCCCCGCCATCGGGCTGCTCGGGGCCTATCAGGAGCTGGGCCTCGAGCCCCTGCACCTGAACACCTCCTACTACGCGGTCCACGGGCGCGAGCTGGGTCTGGCCGAAGTGGCGCTGCCGCCGGATTCGCGCTTACCTGGAAAGACCATCCAGCAACTGGGTTTTCGCAGCCGACACAAGCTCAATGTCGTTGGGCTGCGACGTAACCGCGAAGCGCTGCAGGGCTTGCTGGTGGACGAAAAGCTCAAGCCAGCCGACACCATGCTGGTCGCCGGCAGCTGGAAGCACATCCACCGCCTGCAGGGCATGAACCGCGACTTCCTGGTCCTCAGCCTGCCGGCAGAAGTAGACGACGTCGCGCCCGCCGCCAGCCAGGCACCCTTTGCCCTGCTCGGGTTGGCGGTGATGGTCGGGCTAATGGTCAGCGGTCTGGTGCCCAACGTCCTTGCCGCGCTGATCGGTTGCCTGGTCATGGGCCTATTTCGCTGCATCGACATGGACAGTGCTTACAAGGCGATCCACTGGCAAAGCCTGGTTCTGATCGTCGGCATGCTGCCCTTCGCCTTGGCCCTGCAGAAAACCGGCGGCATCGCCCTGGCCACCTCGGGGCTGGTCGGCCTGCTCGGAGACGCCGGACCGCATGCGCTGCTTGCCTGTCTGTTCCTGCTGACCGCGCTGATCGGGCTGTTCATCTCCAATACCGCAACGGCCGTCTTGATGGCGCCAGTCGCGCTTTCCACCGCAGAACAATTGGGCGCATCGCCCTACCCGTTCGCCATGATCGTCGCGCTGGCTGCCTCTGCGGCATTCATGACGCCTATCTCCTCGCCGGTGAATACCCTGGTGCTTGGCCCTGGGCAATACCGCTTCGCTGACTTCCTGCGTGTTGGCGTGCCGTTCACCGCGCTGGTCATGGTCGTCTCCGTGCTGCTGGTGCCGCTGCTGTTTCCGCTTTGAGTGCACGCGACAAGTGAAGCGTCTGAGCGCTGACGGCGGTCGAAAAGTGGCATGGCGGCAGAAAGGTCCAGCCGTTAAGCTCCAGCTCTCATTCTAAAAAGAACAGACTCCATGCCTCAGCGTGTCGCCCTGTTTCCGGTCCTGCTGGCCGGTGCCGTTCTATTGTTGGTCGTTCATGGCCTCGGCCGCTTCGTCTATACCCCGCTGCTGCCCTGGCTGGTGGAAGACGGCCTGCTCAGCGTGCAGCAAGGCGCCAGCATCGCCAGCTGGAACTACCTCGGCTACCTGATCGGCGCACTGCTGGCGGTACGCTGGCATCACGTTGCGCAGATCCGCCGTTGTCTGCCCTGGGCGCTGGCACTACACGTGCTGAGCGCCCTGCTGCAGACCCAGGCCGAATCGGCAGACACCCTCGCCGCGCTGCGACTGGCCAACGGCATCAGCAACGGCTTGGTGTTCGTTCAGGCGCCTTCGCTGATCCTTGAGTGGCTGGCACGTCAGCAGCGGGCTTCCTCCAGCGGCCTGGTCTATCTCGGTGTCTGCGTCGGCCTGATCATCTCCAGCCTGCTGGTCAGCCTGAGCGATGGCTTCCTTCAGGGCGCCGAACGCTGGTGGCCGGCGGCGCTGCTATCAATACCGCTGGCCTGGTGGGGCTGGCGACAGCTGTCACGGCTGGACATGCCTGACGAGGAAAAGAGCCATCCTGCGCAGGAGCCACCCAGCGGCAAGCTGCTCGATCGCTCCAGCACACCGCTGTTTCTCTCGTACGCCGGTGCCGGAATGGGCTACATCCTGCCAATGACTTTCCTGCCGATGGTTGCGCGCCTGCAGGTGGAACCCGGCGACTTCCTGATCGGTGGCAGCTGGCTGGTGGTGGCGCTGGCGACGCTGCCGTCGCCCTGGCTGTGGAATCGGCTGGGCGTACGCATGGGCGATGACATCGCCCTGCGCCTGAGCTATCTGACCCAGCTGCTAGGGGTGCTGGCCGCGCTGCTGCTGCCCGGTGCCGTCGGTATCCTGCTCTGCGCAGTGCTGGTAGGCGGCACCTTCCTCGGCACCGTGCTGCTGACCCAGCGTCTGGCGCGCACGCTACACCCGCACCAGGGCCCGCGGCTGTCGGCAGCGTTGATCGCACTCTACGGACTGACCCAGCTCGCCGCGCCGTGGCTGACGAGCATCTGGATGGGGATGGGCGGCAGCCTGCACAGCGCATTCTGGCTTGGCGCCGGGGCCCTGCTGTGGGGGCTGCTATGGATGCTGATGGTGCCGCGCCGCCGTTAGCATCGCGACCTATCCACGGGCAGCGGATGTGGGACAATGCGCACCCCAGCCGCCAACGTCCCGCTGATCAAATGCCGCGCAAACCCTCGCCCTCCTCCCCGCAGCCAGGCCGCGCTGAACCCGGCAAAGCTGTGCTACACCCGCGCAACCGCCACACCGGCCGCTACGATTTCCCGGCGCTAATCGCCGGCTGCCCGGAGCTGGCCGAGCACGTCATCGTCAATCCCTACGGCAAACAGAGCATCGATTTTGCCAACCCGGAGGCGGTGAGAGTTTTTAATCGCGCGCTGCTCCGGCAGTTCTATGGCATCAAGCACTGGGATATTCCACCGGGCTATCTGTGTCCGCCGGTGCCAGGGCGGGCCGACTACATGCACGGCCTGGCCGACCTCCTCGGCCAGGACGAAGATCGCTCGATACCCCGCGGCAGCGCCATCCGCGCGCTCGACATCGGCACCGGCGCCAACTGCATATACCCGCTGATCGGCAACCGGGAATATGGCTGGCACTTCACCGGGAGCGACATCGATGCCACTGCGCTGGCCTCGGCGCGCACCATCATTTCGGCCAACGGCCTCGCCAAGGCCATCGACCTGCGGCAACAGACAGTGCCGAAGCAGATCTTCAAGGGCCTGGTGCTGCCGGAGGATCACTTCGACCTGACGCTATGCAACCCGCCTTTCCATGCGTCGCAGGCCGAGGCCAGCAGTGGCAGCCAGCGCAAGTGGCGTAATCTCGGCAAGCTCGACCCAAGCCGCAAGCTGCCCGCGCTCAATTTCGGCGGGCAGGCGGCAGAACTTTGGTGCGAGGGTGGTGAGGCGGCCTTCATCGCCCGCATGGCAGAGGAAAGCGTCCTGTTCGCCGGACAGGTGTACTGGTTCAGCACACTCGTGTCGAAGGGCGCCAACGTGGCGCCGCTGGTGACGCGGCTCAAGCGCTTGGGTGCTCGACAGATACGCACCCTGGACATGGCCCAGGGGCAGAAGAAAAGTCGCTTCGTCGCCTGGTCCTACCTTAGCGAAACCGAACAGGCGAACTGGCGGACTGAGCGCTGGCCGCGCATGTGACGCACGGCGCTACACAGGGCCGCCACGCGTCGCTCAGATCGCGACATCCCAAAGTTGCTTGTTCTTTAGCGCCATGGTCTGGATGTAGCGCGGCTCGCCATTGATCTCTTCCAGTTCGGTCATACCGGCCAGCTCGCCTACCACGCGATAACGCTTGCCTACGCGCTTGTCCTTCAACGGATAGAGCTGGGCGATTTGCTGGGCGAGTTCGGTGAGGGTGGACATTGCTTCTTGCTCCATTAACTGCGTGCCGCAGGTATTTACCAACTGTTGATGACGGTTATGCGACAGCCCTGCCTTCGGACATCAGTCCCAGGCCGCCGCCTGTTCGCGGGCGTGCACGCAAAAATACCGTTAGGTTGCCGTTAAGAACCAGCGATTTGCTCTTAACTTCTTCTACGCCGCTTCGCTGTTGGAGCAACGAATTCCGAATTGATTCCCTCACGTTCGTCGTCACTAATGCCGCACCGCCAACCCGAACTGGCACCGGCAGAAGCACCGCTGACGAAGGCAGATCTGCCTTGGAAAAGGCAGCAATCAGCAGGTACCTAGCCCCATCTGCAACAGCGCCAGGCCCCCGCGTTGCCAGCCCCACCAGGCAAGAGCCAGCAAGCCCAGCAGCAATGCACCTGCGATAGCGAGCCAGAGTGGTTTCATCAATTGGCCTGCGCCTCGCGCAAGCGATCGACCGGCTGTTCACGAATCGGCCAGTTGAGCACCGCCGCCATCAAACTCAGTGCGATTGCGATCTGCCAGACCAGGTCGTAGCTGCCGGTACGGTCGTACAGCCAGCCGCCCAGCCAGCCGCCAAAGAACGAACCCAGCTGATGGAAGAGAAAAGCGATGCCGCCGAGCATCGACAGATTGCGCACGCCGAACATGGTCGCCACGGTACCGTTGGTCAGCGGTACCGTGGACAGCCACAGCAGCCCCATGGCGATGCCGAACGCGTAGGCACTCCAGACGCTCAACGGCGCCAGTAGGAAGATACTGATCACCACCCCGCGGATCAGATACAGCCCGGCGAGCAGCTTCGGTTTCGAATAGCAGCCGCCCAGCCAACCGGCGGTATAAGTGCCGACGACGTTGAACAGCCCGACCAGCGCCAGCACCGTGGTACCGACCTGAGCCGGCAGGTGCTGATCGACCAGGTAGGCCGGCAGATGCAGACCGATGAACACCACCTGAAAGCCGCAGACGAAAAAGCCAAGCGCCAGCAGGCGGAATCCGGAATGCCCGGCGGCCTCGCGCAACGCCTCGCCGAGCGACTGGTGCGTACCAGGCGCCGCGGGAGCCTGCGCGGGGCTGCGCATCATCCTGGCGAGCGGCACGATCAGCGCGACCAGCAAGCCCAGCGCCAGCAACGCCGAAGACCAGCCCAACCACTCGATGAGGCCGAGGCTGCCCGGCAGCATGATGAACTGACCAAAGGAGCCCGCGGCGCTGGCGATGCCCATCGCCATGCTGCGTTTTTCCGGTGGCACGGCGCGCCCGACCGCACCGAGGATGACCGAGAACGAGGTACCTGACAGCCCCAGCCCGATCAGCAGCCCGGCACTCAGCGTCAGCGTCGTCGGCGAATCGGACACCGCCATCAGCGCCAGGCCCACGGCGTAGAGAATGCCGCCGATCAGCACCGCACGAGCCACGCCGAAGCGATCGGCCAGCGCGCCAGTGACCGGTTGTACCAGCCCCCAGATCAGGTTCTGTATGGCTATGGCGAACGCGAAAACCTCACGGCCCCAGCCAAATTCGGCGCTCATGAGCGGCAGGAACAAACCAAAACCGTGGCGCACACCCAACGAGATCGCGAGGATCAGCGAGCCACCGGCGAGAATCCAGGCAGAGTTGCGCCATACAGCGGTCATGGGTGTCGTTCCTCGAAGAAAGGCGACCAGTTTACTCAGTTAAGCCTTTCTTTCGTCACCCCATGTTTCCGCTCCGAGCTACCTATAGAGGCGAAGCGGCGCTCTGGCGGAACGCTATAGCGCCAGCAGCCCTACAGCCATCAGCAAGGGCGTCGCTACGCTGATCGCGGCGTTCAGCCCCAGCGCCGGCAGCAGCCGTTGCGCCTGCAGCGGTTCGCGACGCAGCAACCACGCCGCCCACAGGGCAAACGGCAGGCTCAACAGTCCTAGAGCGGCGCCGGCCAGACCGGACTGCGGCAGTACAGCCAACAGCACCCCGTACGCCAGTAGCCACTGCGCAAGCGCCACGCGCAAGGCCTTTGTGACTCCGATGTGCATGGGCAGGGTGTGCCGGCCGACGGCGCGATCGGCCTCGATGTCGGGAAACTGACCGAGCAACAGCAGGTTATTGCACAGCAGCAGTGGCGGCAGGATCAGCACCAGATCACCCAGGGACGGCGGGCCGCCGAGAACGATGCGCGTACCCAACACCATAAGCGCGAAGCCCAGGCCCGGTGCAAACAGGCACAGCCAGGGATGATGGGTCAGCCAGGGCGTGTACAGCAGCACCAGCAGCAAGCCCGTCAGTCCAACGGGCGCCAGACTGAACAACAGCTGCGGTTGGCGCAGCAGAAAAAACAGGCCGATCAGCGCGCAGGACAGCAGGCTGCCGAGACCGAGAAGGAGCGTGCGGCCAAGCAAGTGCGGATGCGCCAGCAAGGTGCCACTACCGCCGCTGAACGCGGTGCGACGGGTCTGCAGGTCGAGGCCGCTGCGGTAATCGCTCCATTCGTTCAGCGCGTTGACCGCGGCATGGGCAGCCAGCGCGCCGAGCAGTACCAGCAACGCGTCCATGATGGAAATCGCGACCGATTGCCGGGCGGCCAAGGCCAGGCCGAGCGCCACGCAGCTCAGCGTAAGCAGCAAAAAACGTCCACGTACCACCCCCAACCAATCCCAGGCTCCGCTCATCTTGCCGCTCCCATGATGCACCTTGCGTACGGCAGGCTAACGCCAACGCCGCCAGCGGTCCTTGATACACATCGATTCCGCCAGACGAACGGTTGCAGCAGCTTCGCCATTGCCCGGCGTCCCGCTGCCGCCTCGAGTCACAGGCACGCGCTGCCCGCTCTCGGGTAAACTGCCCAACCTGTTGCATTCCAGCCGTGAGACCGCCATGCCCATCCGCCACTGCATCGTCCATCTGATCGAGAAAAAGCCGGACGGCACCCCCGCCGTGCTCCATGCCCGTGACTCGGAGCTGGGCAATTCCCAGGCCATCGAGAACCTGCTGGCCGATCTCAACGAGAGCTACAACGCCAAGCAGGGCAAGGCCTGGGGCTTCTTCCACGAGGAGTCCGGCGCCTATCCGTTCAGCGGCTGGCTCGCGCAGTACATGGAAGGCAATCAGGACTTCACCGTGTTCAGCCGTCAGGCGGTCGAGCATCTGCAGAAGCTGATGGAGGAATCCAACCTGTCCACCGGCGGCCACGTGCTGTTCGCCCACTACCAGCAGGGCATGACCGATTACCTGGCCATCGCCCTGCTGCACCACAGCAACGGCGTCACCGTTACCGACTCGCTGGACGTCACCGAAGCCCGGCACCTCGACCTCGGCCAGCTGCACCTGGCGACGCGAATCAATATCTCCGAGTGGCAGAACAACAAGCAGTCCAAGCAGTACATCTCCTTCATCAAGGGCAAGAACGGCAAGAAGGTGTCCGAGTACTTCCGCGACTTCATCGGCTGCCAGGAAGGCGTCGATGGCCCGGGCGAGACGCGCACGCTGCTCAAGGCCTTCAGCGACTACGTCGAAAGCGAGGACCTGCCCGAAGAAAAAGCGCGGGAGAAGACCAGCGCGCTGGTCGGCTACGCCAGCAGCCAGGCGAAGATCGGCGAACCGATGTCGCTGGAGGAGCTCTCCGGAGTCATCGACGAAGAACGTCCGCGCGCCTTCTACGAGCATATCCGCAACAAGGATTACGGCCTGTCGCCGGAAATTCCTGCCGACAAGCGCACGCTCAACCAGTTTCAGCGCTTCACCGGACGCGCCGAAGGGCTGTCGATCAGCTTCGAGTCACATCTGCTGGGCTCGAAGGTCGAGTACGACGAGGCGCGTGACATGCTGATCATCCGCCAGCTGCCGACCCAACTGAAGGACCAGCTCAAGCGGCGCAAGGACTGACCGCGCCATGCGCCTGGCAGACGCCATTCTCGATGACTGCCTGTGCGACCCGGCGGCGCCGCTGGCGCGCGATCCGGCACGCTGCTACGGCCTGGAAAAAGCACAGGCCCAAGCGCAGCTGGCAAGCCTGAAGGAATGGCTGCGGGTGCAGCAGACCATGTTCTGGGCCAACCGCCACGACGCCTTGTTGCTCGTGCTGCAGGGGCCGGACTGCTCCGGCAAGAACGGCGTGATCCGCCGCGTGCTGGGCGGCCTGGACCCGCTGGGGCTGTCGCCGCACAGCTTCCAGGCGCCCAGCGAGAATGAACGCCGTCACGACTTCCTCTGGCGCTACCGGGAGCGGCTGCCGGCGCCCGGCATGCTCGGGGTATTCAATCGCAGCTACTACGAAGCGTTGGTTAGCGATCTGCGCGACGGTCTGTGCTCGCCTGCCGACATTCCGCACCGCGAGGCAGCAATCCAGGCTTTTGAACGCGGGCTGCCGGTCGCTGGCATCCACCCGCTCAAGTGTTATCTGCAGCTCTCCGCCGGTGAGCAAAAACAGCGCCTGCACCGTCGCCTGGAGCAGCCCGAAAAACGCTGGAAGCTGACCCTTGGTGATCTGCGGGACCACCGCAATTTCGCTCAGCAACAGGCGCTGTGGGCTGATGTTCTGAGTAAAAGTCACAGCCGCGAAGCGCCCTGGCACGTGATACCGGCCGACCGTCGCTGGCTGCGCGACCTGCTCGTGGCCAGCCTGCTCGCCCGGGAGTTCGAGCGTCTGGCACTCGACTGGCCGACGCGGCCGGCGCCATTCACCCATGCCGATCTGGACAGCACGCCATGAAGCGCTTCGCTCTGTTGCCGCTGCTGCTTCTGCCGCTGCTGGCGCAAGCGCAGCAAGGCGAAACAGCGCCGGAACTGTCAGTGGACGAGGTCCGCTTCACGGTCGCCAACGCCGAATTCACCCTGATGCACGAGATGGGGCATCTGCTGATCAGCGAGTTGCAGCTGCCGGTGCTCGGGCGCGAAGAGGATGCCGCCGACCACCTCGGTTTCATGGGCCTGTTTCTACTGCAAGAGGAACAACACCGCGACGATTTCTACGCCAAGCTGATGGACGTCGCTGATTACTGGCGCCTGGAATGGCAAAACGCGGAACGCAGTGGTGCACAAGTGCCTGTCTGGGACAGCCACGCGCTGGATGCCCAGCGCTTCTACAACATTGCCTGCCTGGCCTACGGTAGCGATCCGGACCGGTTGGACTGGGTGCTGGAGGTCAGTGGCCTGCCGGTAGAGCGGGCGTTGTACTGTCCCGAGGAGTACGAACAGGTAGCCCACGCCGTGCAATGGTTTCGCGAGCACTTCGGGCGCACGAGCGAACAGCCTGTGCAACACCGCATTCAAGTCATCTACGATACGCCGCCCGGCCACCTCCCTGGTGGCGCCGAGCTGCTCGAAAAGATCCGCGCCAGCGGTGAGCTCGAAGCAGTCGCGGCCAAGGCCAGTGCCGCCTTCGACCTACCCCGCGACCTGGTTTTGCGCATGAGTACCTGCGGCGCCCCCGATGCCTGGTTCAATCGAGTCAGCGGTGAACTCACCTTATGCTATGAGCGCATCGCCTATTTTCGCGACCTTGCCGCAGAGCAACCCAAGCTACGCAGCCCAGCGTTACCGGCGCCGCACTGACAGCGGTACCTAGCGCGACTCGATGCGATAGCCGATGCGCGGAAAATGCACCTGCACGACGCCAGCACGATCATCGGTGCGGCGCAGGATCAGTTCTTCGGCGCCGGCAAATACCAGCTCACCCTCGACCGGATCAGCGCCGTAGTCCACTGCGGCGATAGCCACCTGCTGTCCTTCCTGAAAACCGTTGGGGTCGGTAAAAATCTCGTCCGGCACAGGGGCTGGCTCAGCCTCACGCGCAATGCGCAGCGCGTCTTCCGAGGAGAGCTCGCTGCTCGAGCCATGCCCAACGCCGAGCACCTTGCCCAGCCAGACATGGACCTCGGGATAGTCGTCCACCAGCGGCGCGGTAACCGGCGTCGCACGCAGAAACCACAGGCAATGCGCAACGGCAAAATCGGCCACCGAGGGTGCTGCGCCAAACAGGAATTCGCCGTCCTCACGCGCTAGCTGCTGTTGCAGTCGCGCCATCAGGGCCGGCCACTCGTTCTTCGCCTGCTCCAGCGATATGCGGCTCACCGAGCCATTGGCAAATAGCTGAGCGCGATCCTTGCTGAAGGCCTGGACGAATTCCTTGGGCACCTGAGCGAAGCGCAACGCCATGGATTCAGGCTGAAATACCAGACTTACGGCATTCAGGAAGAGCACCGAATCAGCCCATTGGGCAAGTGTCGCTGCATTGAACTCCTGCCCTTCGGGGAACAGTGCCGGCGTGGCCTTCTCCGCGTCCAGGCGACGCGCGATCAAGGCAGTGTCGCAATAGATGTCGGCGCCGACCTGTAGTACCGGCGTGCGTCGATAGCCGCCGGTCAGGGCCGTCAGATCGGGCTTTGGCATGACCGGGGGAATCATCACCGAACGCCAGGAAAGCTGCTTGAACCCCAACATCAGGCGCGCCTTTTCGGCAAAGGGCGAGGTGGGATAGTGGTGCAGAATCAGCTCGTGCATGACAGGCTCCGCCAGATGGTGTCGAGATCGAGGCTTGGCCCCGTTGGAAGAGCACCAGCTTAGACGCTCCGCTCGATCGAGCCTACCGGCTGATTAGGTCGTCATTCACACGACGGGGCCAGCCAGGCTCACCAGTCGCTCCTTGGCCGGCTTGTTCAGCCGCTTGATGGCGATTTCCCGACGCAGCGCGTCGCCCTTGCTGGCACAGGCCTCGACATAGACCAGCGCCTGCGCCGGACTGGAGTGAAAGAACCGAGCGCCCCGCCCACGCTGATGCTCGGCAAAACGCCGCTGCGCGTCGTCGCTGATGCCACAATAGAGGGCTCCATTGGCAGCGCGCACCAGATAAACGAACCAGGGCTTGGGCTGAACCTCGGTCATGGTATGAACAAGCCTCGACGGGCAACGGAAAATCGGGCCGGCATTATGCCGAACTCGCGTGGCACATCCAGCTGCCAGGCGGCTATTCGCAGCTTCGCTTAGCAGAGAGCCAGTTAGCTGTCCAGATATGGTGGCGGTTCGCCTTTGCGTATACTGCGCCGATGTTTGCCCATACCGTGTTCCGCAAGCGCTGCGCCATCTGGCTGTTGGCGATCGGAATCTTCCTGATGCTCGGCAGCTGCGCTGAAAAGCCCAGCGAACTCGAGCGCATACAGGAGGAAGGCGTACTGCGCGTGATCACCCGCAACAGCCCGTCCACCTATTTCCAGGATCGCAACGGCGAAGCGGGCTTTGAGTACGAACTGGTCAAACGTTTCGCCAGCAATCTCGGCGTCGAACTGCAAATCGAAACCGCCGACAACATCGACGATATCTTTACTCGGCTCAACCGCCCTGGCGGTCCGGCGCTGGCCGCCGCCGGCCTCGTGGCCAGCGAAGGCCGGCAGGAACTGGCCCGCTTTACCCGCTCCTATCTGGACGTCACCACTCAGGTCGTCTATCGCAGCGGTCAGCGGCGCCCGACGGGCCCTAAGGACCTGATCGGCAAACGCATTCTCGTGCTCAAGGGCAGCAGCCAGGCAGAGAAGCTCGCCTCGCTACAAGCCGAGGTGCCCGAACTGCGCTACGAAGAATCCGACGCGGTGGAAGTGGTCGACTTGCTGCGCATGGTCGACGAAGGCCAAATCGACCTGACACTGGTGGAATCAAACGAGATGTCCATGAATCAGGTGTATTTCACCAACATCCGAGCGGGCTTCGATGTCGGCGAGCAAAACAGCCTGGCCTGGGTGGTCGCCAAAGGCGAGGACGACAGCCTGCTCAAGGCCGCCGACTCCTTCCTCGAACAGGCCCAGCAAAACGGCACCTTGCAACGCTTGCGCGAGCGCTATTACGGCCACGTCGATGTACTCGGCTACGTCGGCGCGTACGCCTTCGCCAAACACCTGCAGCAGCGCCTGCCGCGTTACGAAAAGGCCTTCCGTGAAACAGCCAAGGAACATGGCATCGATTGGCGGCTGCTGGCTGCGATCGGCTATCAGGAGTCCCACTGGCAACCCGAGGCCACCTCCAAGACCGGAGTACGCGGCCTGATGATGCTGACCCTGCGCACCGCCAACGCCATGGGGGTGACTAACCGATTGGACCCGGTGCAGAGCATTCAGGGTGGCGGCAAATACGTGGTCAAGGTGCACGCAAGCCTGCCTGACAGCATTCTCGAACCCGACCGGACCTGGTTTGCCCTCGCCGCCTACAACGTTGGCGGCGGCCATTTGGAGGACGCCCGCAAGTTGGCCGAGGCTGAAGGCCTGGACCCCAACAAGTGGCTGGACGTAAAGCAGATACTGCCGCGCCTGTCGCAAAAACAGTGGTACAGCAAGACGCGTTACGGCTATGCCCGCGGCGGCGAACCGGTGCACTTCGTGGCGAACATCCGCCGCTACTACGACATTCTTACCTGGGTGACTCAACCACAGATGGAAGGTCAGCAGCTGGCCAAGAGCGAGCTGCATATCCCCGGCATCTATGCCACCGACCTGATGGAAGAGCTGCCGCCGCTCTGAGGCGTGCTCGCCTAAAGCGGCGGCTAATCATCAGGACGGACCTGCCCCCATACGGCGCAACAGCGCCTTCTCGATCTCCAGGATCACCAGCACTGCCACGCCTACCAGCACCACCACCACGCCGGTTTCCAGCGCCACCGCCTCTGTCGCGAACAGCGACTGCATGAACGGCGCATAGGTAAACAGGAGTTGTAGAAGGAACACCCCAAACACCGCCGCCAAAACCCGGGGAGTGCCTTTCACGCCCTGCAGGGTAAAGGATGGCGCCTTCAGGTAACGCACGCTGAACAGGTAGAACACTTCCATGCAAACCAGCGTATTGACGGCGACCGTGCGTGCGGCCTCTACCGTAGCGCCTTGGGATAGCATCCACTGGTACATGCCGAAGATACCCGCAAGGAACAAGCCGGAGACAAAGAAGATCCGCCAGATCACAAAACGCGACAACATCGCCTCACCCGGCCTCCGGGGCGGTCGCTGCATGACATCGGCCTCGGTCGGCTCGAACGCCAGCACCATCACCAACGCCACCGAGCTGACCATATTGACCCACAGCACCTGCGCCGGGGTGATCGGCAACGCTACTCCGAGCAGCACCGCCAGCAGCAGCGACAACGACTCGCCGCCATTGATGGGCAGCAGAAAAGTCACGCTCTTGCGCAGGTTGTCGTAGACAGTACGTCCCTCTTCTACTGCGTGAGCGATGGAAGCAAAGTTATCATCCGCCAGCACGATAGCGCCGGCCTGCTTGGCCGCCTCGGTGCCCTTCATGCCCATCGCCACACCGACATCGGCCTGCTTCAGCGCCGGGGCGTCATTGACCCCATCGCCGGTCATGGCAACAACGTCGCCATTGGCCTGCAGCGCCCGCACCAGCCGCAGCTTGTGCTCAGGGCTGGCACGGGCGAACACCCGTGCCTCGGCAACAGCCTGCCTCATGGCCGCTTCGTCCATCTGCTCCAGCTCCGGCCCGGTGATCGCCTTGATGTCATCCGCCATGCCCAGCTGCCTGGCAATGGCACTGGCGGTCACGCCGTGGTCGCCGGTGATCATCACCACGCGAATGCCAGCTGCACGGCACTGCGCCACCGCACGGATCGCCTCGTCACGCGGCGGATCGATAATGCCGACCAGCCCGAGCAGTGTCAGCTCGCTGGCAACGTCGGCATGCTCGATCGCCTCCTTGCCGGCCGGCAGCCTGCGCCGCGCCAGGGCCAGCACGCGACGACCGGCCCGCGCCTGCGCCTCGACCTGTTCATGCCAGTGCGACTGATCCAGCAGCCGCTCCTGGCCGTCGGCCTCAAGCTGCCGCGCGCACATGGCCAGGACCCGTTCCGGCGCGCCCTTGACCAGCACTTCGCTGCCGCCTTCGCAGGCGTGCAGAGTCGCCATGAAGCGGTGTTCCGACTCGAAGGGAATCACGTCCAGCCGCGGACGGTCGACGTGGAGGTTGGCCGGCGGCAGTCCTGCCTTCATCGCCAGGGTCAGCAACGCGCCCTCGGTGGGGTCGCCGGCAAGGGCCCACAGTCCGTCCTTCTCGTGCAGGCTGGCGTCGTTGCACAGCGCCGCGGCTTCGGCAAGCGCGCTGGCTGCCAGCGTGCGCTCTGCCAGCGCCGCCGGTTCGACTGGCACGCCCTCGAACAGCAACGCACCTTGCGGTGCATAGCCCGCGCCTTCGACCTCCAGTGCCTGCCCGGCGCAGATCACTTCCTGCACCGTCATCTCGTTGCGCGTCAGGGTTCCGGTCTTGTCCGAGCAGATCACCGTCACCGAGCCCAGCGTCTCCACCGCCGGCAGGCGCCGGATCACTGCATTGCGACTGGCCATACGCTGCACGCCGATGGCCAGGGTGATGGTCATGATCGCCGGCAGCCCCTCGGGGATCGCCGCGACCGAAAGCCCCACCGCCGCCATGAACATCTCACCGGCGCCCATGCCCCGCACCAGCGTGCCGAACAGGAACAGCAGTGCGCTCGCGGCCAGGATCACGGCTGTCAGCGCCCGGCCGACATCGGACATCTTGCGCAGCAGCGGCGTGGTGCCCTGTTCGACCGATTCCAGCATCGTCCCGATACGCCCGATCTCGGTCGCCGCGCCCGTGGCGACCACCACCGCACGCGCCTGGCCCTGGGTCACCAGCGTGCCGGCATAGCCCATGCAAAGCCGATCACCGATGGAAGCATCGGCGGCCACCGCCTCGACCTGCTTGTCGACTGGCACCGATTCGCCGGTCAACGCCGCCTCGTCGATACGCAGGTTGCGCGCCTGCAGCAGCCGCACGTCCGCCGGCAGGCTGTCGCCGGAAGCCAGCAGTACCACATCCCCGGGCACCAGCTCGGCGGCATCGAGGTCCTGCTGGCGGCCATCGCGCAACACCACCGCGTGCGGCGCCAGCAGATGCCGAATCGCCTGCAGCGCTTTTTCCGCCTTGCCCTCCTGAACGAAGCCGATCACCACGTTGACCACCACCACCGCCAGGATCACGAAGGTGTCGACCAAATGCCCCATCAGGCCGGTTACCAGCGCCGCGGCGATCAGCACATAAAGCAGAAGATTATTGAGATGACGCAGCAGGCGCTGCCAGACACTCGCTGGCTTGGCCTCATCGAGCCGATTGGGACCGTATTGCAGCAGGCGCTGCCGGGCCTGTTCGTGGCTGAGGCCGGCGCTCGAGGACTTCAGTTCGAGCAACGCCTCATCGCTCTGCCGAGCATGCCAGCGGTTCGACTGTGTTTGCGGGTCGGGCATTGGATCCCCCTGATTTTGATTCGATGATGCCGGAAAAACCGGCAACGCTGGCCCATCAGAGCCGAAACAGCGCCCCTATGACCACCGTCGCGAAACCGCTTGCAACACTCGCACGACGACCATGTGTCGCACCCCAGCATTGCTGCACGCGCGCGTCACAGCCGCGCTATTCTTGCCGGTCAGTCATGACCTACCGAGGACGCAGCATGCAAAAAACAGCACTCATCATCGGCGCTTCCCGCGGTCTGGGTCTCGGCCTGGCGAAACAGTTCTGCGCTGCAGGCTGGCAGGTGATCGCCACGGTGCGCAACCCGCAGCACGCCGAAGCCCTCAGCCAGATGCCGCAGGTGCGCGTCGAAACGCTGGATATGGACGATGCAGGCAGCGTAGACCAGCTGGCCGCCCGCCTGGCCGGTACCAGACTCGACGTGCTATTCGTCAACGCCGGCGTGGCCGGCCCGCAGGGCAAACCGGCCACGCAAGCCACTCAAACGGAAGTCGGCCAGCTGTTCTTCACCAATGCCGTCGCACCGGTGCGCCTGGCCGAGCGGTTGCTGCCGCTGGTCGATCCTGCGCAGGGCGTGATCGTCTTTATGAGTTCCATCCTCGGCAGCGTCGAAACCGGTCCGGGCATGGGCATGGACCTGTACGGCGCGAGCAAGGCCGCGCTGAATCACATGACCCGTACCTTCGTCGCCGGACTGGGCGAGACTCGGCTGACCGTGTTGTCGATGCATCCCGGCTGGGTCAAGACCGACATGGGCGGCGACCAGGCGCCACTGGATGTCGAGACCAGCACGCGCGGTATGCTCGAGCAGGTTACCCAGGCCATTGGACAGGGTGGGCATCGGTACCTGGATTACCAGGGCAATCCGCTGCCCTGGTAATGACGGCAACAAGGGTTATCTCGGGAGTCGGATTGGCCGCTCCCACTACCCAACCCTTGGCAGCCCTGTGACAAACCCACCCCAAACCCTTTATCTTCCTCTCCCGGCGAGGCATCCACCGCTCCGCCTCCTGGATCAGCAGACAGGGCATAACTGAGCTGGCTACTCTGAACTCAACCATTCAGGAGAAAGCCGGCCATGGCTGCTCATCGAATCTGGATCAAGAACCCCCTCGCCCTCTTCACTGCCAACGACCAGAAAGCCCAAGGCGGACTGGTGATCGAAGACGGTGTCATCACCGAACTGCTTGCCGCCGGCGCCACGCCCACGCTGCCGGTGGATGAAACCTTCGACGCCCGTGAACACGTGGTATTGCCGGGGCTGATCAACACCCACCACCACTTCTACCAGACCCTCACCCGCGCCTGGGGGCCGGTGGTCAACGAGCCGCTGTTCAACTGGCTGCTGACCCTCTACCCGGTCTGGGCGCGGCTCACGCCGCAGGCGCTGCAGCTGGCGAGCAAGGTGGCGCTGGCCGAGCTGCTGCTGTCCGGCTGCACCACGGCAGCGGATCACCACTACCTGTTTCCGGGCGGGCTCGAGGACGCCATCGATATCCAGGTCGAGGCCGTCCGCGAGCTGGGCATGCGCGCCATGCTCACCCGCGGTTCGATGAACCTGTCCAAGGAGAACGGCGGCCTGCCCTGCAAGAGCGTGGTGCAGGGCGCCGAGACGATTCTTGCCGACAGCGAGCGGCTGATCGATCGCTACCACGAGCGCGGCGACGGCGCGCAGATCCAGATCGCCCTGGCGCCCTGCTCGCCCTTCTCGGTCACCACCGACATCATGCGTGCCTGCGCCGAGCTGGCCGAAGCGCGCGACGTACGTCTGCATACCCATCTGGCCGAAACGCTCGACGAGCAGGAGTTCTGCGCGCAGCGCTTCGGCATGCGCACCGTGGACTATCTGCAGAGCGTCGGCTGGCTCGGGCCGCGGACCTGGCTGGCGCACGGCATTCACTTCAATCAGGTGGAGATTCACCGCCTGGGCGCGGCCGGGGTCGGCATCTGTCATTGCCCAAGCTCCAACATGCGCCTGGCCTCCGGTATCTGCCACACGCTGGAGCTTGAAGACAAGGGCGCCATCATCGGCCTGGGCGTCGACGGCTCGGCCTCCAACGATGCCTCCAACATGATGCTCGAGGCGCGCCAGGCGCTGTTCATCCAGCGCTTGCGCTACGGCGCCGAGAAGATCACGCCAGAGAAGGTCCTCGGTTGGGCAACGCACGGTTCCGCGCGCCTGCTCGGGCGCAGCGACATCGGCGAACTGGCGGTCGGCAAGCAGGCCGACCTCGCCCTGTTCAGGCTCGACGAACTGCGCTTCTCCGGCAGCCACGATCCCGTCGCCGCGCTGCTGCTGTGCGCCGCCGACCGAGCCGACCGGGTGATGGTTGGCGGCAAGTGGCGCGTGATCGATGGCCAAGTCGAAGGCCTCGACGTACAGGGTCTGATCGCCGACCACCAGCAGGCGGCCCGGCAGCTGGTAAACGGCTAATCGGCAATGATCGAGGCTTGCACCAAAGCTGGGCGCCGTGGATTACTGGCGCACCAGCACAAGCCTCGACCAGGCATCAGCGTCGAGTCGAAGCGCCCGCAACCCGGCACAACGAAGGTATCTGTCCAGTTGGTCAGCTTTTTGCTAACCAGCTATCAGCCAACATAGGCTCTGTAGCTAGACAAACAGGAGCGTCATCCGCCATGCAGAACAACACTCGGAAAACCCTGCTGCGTGCACTCGCCGCAGCGATCGGCTTCAGCGCCGCACTGACGACCGCCGCAGCGTCGGCCGCCGATCCGTTGAAGGTCGGCTTCGTCTACATCGGCCCGATCGGCGACCACGGCTGGACCTACCAGCACGAGCAGGGCCGCAAGTACATGGAAGAAAAACTGGGCGACAAGGTGAAGACCAGCTTCGTCGAGAACGTGCCGGAAGGCGCCGATGCCGAGCGGGTCATCCGCAACATGGCCAAGAGCGACTACGACCTGATCTTCACCACCTCCTTCGGCTACATGAACCCCACACTGAAGGTCGCCAAGCAGTTCCCCAAGGTCACCTTCGAGCACGCCACCGGTTACAAGCAGGCGAAGAACGTCGGCACCTACCTGACCCGTTCCTATGAGGGCCGCTATGTAGGCGGCTTCCTCGCCGCGAAGATGACCAAGACCAAGAAGGTCGGCTACATCGCCTCCTTCCCGATTCCGGAAGTGATCCGCGACATCAACGCCATCCAGCTGGCGCTGGACAAGTACAACCCCGGCACCGAGATCAAGGTGGTGTGGGTCAACACCTGGTTCGATCCGGGCAAGGAAGCCGATGCCGCCAACGCGCTGATCGACCAGGGCGTCGACGTGATCTTCCAGCACACCGACAGCCCGGCGCCGATCCAGGCCGCCGAGCGTCGTGGCGTCTACTCCGTCGGTTACGCCTCGGACATGCAGCACTTCGGGCCCAAAGCCGTGCTGACCTCCATCGTCAACGACTGGGGCCCGCACTACACCAAGTCCGCCGAAGCGGTAATGGCCGGTACCTGGAAGTCCGAGGACTTCTGGGGCGGGCTGGCCCAGGACAGCATCAGCCTGCCGATCAGCGATCTGGTGCCGGCCGATGTGAAGACCGAAGCCGAAGCGATCATCGCCAGCATCAAGAGCGGTGAATTCCACCCGTTCACCGGCCCGATCAAGGACCAGGCTGGCGAAGTGCGCATCGCCGAGGGCGAGACCGCCAGCATCAAGGACCTCGCCTCGATGAATTACTACGTCGAAGGCGTCAAGGCCGAAATGCCGAAGTAAACGTTACCCGCGCCGGCCCCGCCCGGCGCACTGCGGAATCTGCATGCCGTCCCGCCATCTGGCGAACCGCACGCAGGGGGCATTGCCCTCGAAAGCCGCCGGTACGAGAAGACCGGCGGCGCCGTACCGGAGTCAGCCATGAATTCACTGCCCATCATCGATATTTCCCCGCTCTATAACGCCGACGAGGCCGGCCATCTGGCCGTCGCCGAGGCCATCGACCGCGCCTGCCGCGAGTGGGGCTTCTTCTATATCAAGGGTCATCCGATCAGCGCCGAGCGCATCGCCACCCTCACCGACCATGCCCAGCGGTTCTTTGCGCTGCCCGCCGAAGATAAGCTGAAGATCGATATCACCAAGAGCCGTCACCACCGCGGCTACGGTGCCGTTGCCACCGAGCAGCTGGACCCGAGCCAACCATGCGACCTCAAGGAAACCTTCGACATGGGTTTCCATATGAGCGCCGATCACCCGGAAGTGCTGGCCGAAAAACCACTGCGCGGGCCCAACCTCCATCCGCTGCAGCTGGAAGGCTGGACCGAGCTGATGGAGGGCCATTACCGCGACATGCAGGATCTTGCCTGCACCCTGCTGCGTGCCATCGCGCTGGCCCTGGGTATCGAGCGGGACTTCTTCGACAAGCGCTTCGTCGAGCCCATCAGTGTGTTTCGCATGATCCACTACCCGCCCCGGCAGACCGCCACTAGCGCCGATCAGCAAGGCGCCGGCGCGCATACCGACTACGGCTGCGTCACCCTGCTCTATCAGGACCAGGCCGGCGGCCTGCAGGTGCAGAACGTCAAGGGCGAATGGATCGGCGCGCCGCCCATCGAAGGCACCTACGTGGTCAACATCGGCGACATGATGGCGCGCTGGAGCAATGATCGTTACAAGTCGACGCCACATCGCGTGGTCAGCCCGCTGGGCGTGGATCGCTATTCCATGCCGTTCTTCGCCGAGCCGCATCCGGACACCGAAATCGCCTGCCTGCCCGGTTGCTACGACGAAACCAACCCGCCGAAATACCCGAGCACCACCTGCAGCCGATACATGCTCTCGCGCTTCGCCGAGACCTATGCCTACCGACGGCAGGGCGAGGCCGAATCGGCCTGAGCGGGCTTTACTTGCAGTAGGAAGAACCGGGCGATGGCCACCCAGCCCTCGCCCGACCTGCGCGCGCATGCCGCATTGACTTTTGAGTCAGGAATAAGTTGACCGAAAAGTCAGTTAGCGATAATTTGCGCGTCAGAACAACAACAGTCGGAGGCACCGCCTTGATCCAGTTTCTCCTCAATCGTGAGCTGCGCAGCGAGCAGGCTCTCGACCCCAACACCACGGTGCTGCAGTACCTGCGCGAACACCGCGGCAAGACGGGCACCAAGGAAGGCTGTGCCTCCGGCGACTGTGGCGCCTGTACCGTCGTGGTCGGCGAACTGGTCGGCGATCGGCTGCGCTACCGCACCCTGAACTCCTGCCTGACCTTCGTCTGCGCCCTGCACGGCAAGCAGCTGATCACCGTCGAAGACCTCAAGCATCAGGGTCAGCTGCACAGCGTCCAGCAGGCGATGGTCGATTGCCACGGCTCGCAGTGCGGCTTCTGTACTCCCGGCTTCGTCATGAGCCTATTCGCCTTGCAGAAGAATCGCGGCGACAGCGTGCAGACCTACGATCCACATCAGACCCACGAAGCCCTGGCAGGCAACCTCTGCCGCTGCACCGGCTACCGGCCGATCCTCGCCGCTGCCGAACAGGCTTGCGAGCAGACCGCACCGGACCAGTTCGACGCCCGCGAGGCTGAAACCATTGCCCAGCTGCAGCGCATCGCGCCGCGTGAAACGGCCGAACTGAGCGACGGCAGCAAGCGCAGCCTGTCGCCGCTGACCATCGCTGAGCTGGCCGAGCTGTATGCCGCCAACCCGGAAGCCCGACTGCTTGCCGGCGGCACCGACCTGGCGCTGGAGGTGACCCAGTTCCATCGCGAGCTGCCGGTGATGATTCATGTCGGGCAGATCACCGAGATGAAGCAGGTCCAGATCGCCGACCGCCATATCGAGATCGGTGCCGCCGCCCCGCTTACCGACTGTTACGCAGCGCTGGCCGCCGAGTACCCGGATTTCGGCGAGCTGCTGCAGCGCTTCGCCTCGCTGCAGATCCGCAACCAGGGCACGCTCGGTGGCAACATCGGCAACGCCTCGCCGATCGGCGACTCGCCGCCGCTGCTGATCGCCCTGGGTGCCGAAGTTGTCCTGCGCAAGGGCGCCAGCAGCCGCACCCTGCCGCTCGAGGATTACTTCATCGACTCCAAGGTCACCGCGCGCCAGCCCGGAGAATTCATCGAGAAGGTACGAGTGCCACGCGCCACACCGGATCGCCTGTTCCGCGCCTACAAGGTTTCCAAGCGACTGGACGACGACATCTCCGCTGTCTGCGCCGCGTTCGACCTGCAGATCACTGACGGCGTGATTACCGATGCCCGCGTTGCCTTCGGCGGCATGGCGGCGATCCCCAAACGTGCCGCGGCCTGCGAGGCGACCCTGAACGGCGCGCCGTGGAACCAGCAGACCGTGGAAGCGGCCTGCGATGCGCTGGCCGAAGACTTCACGCCGCTGACCGACTTCCGCGCCAGCCGCGAGTATCGCCTGCTGGTCGCACAGAACCTGCTGCGCAAATGCTTCCTCGAACAACACGCACCGAAGACCGAGACGAGGGTGACCGCTTATGTCTAACCACGTAACCACCCGCACTCAGGAAGAAATCGCGGCGCTGTTCACCCAGGATCTGGTCACCGGCGTCGGTCGCAGCGTCAAGCACGACAGCGCGCCCAAGCACGTCTCGGGCGAGGCGGTGTACGTCGACGACCGCCTGGAGTTTCCCAATCAGCTGCACGTCTATGCCCGCATGAGCGACCGCGCCCACGCCCGCATCGTCCGCATCGACACGGCGCCGTGCTATGAGGTGCCGGGCGTGGCCATCGCCATCACCGCTCAGGATGTACCTGGGCAGCTGGATATCGGCGCAGTATTGCCCGGCGACCCGCTGCTGGCCGACGGCAAGGTCGAGTTCATCGGCCAGCCGGTGATCGCCGTGGCTGCCGACAGCCTGGAAACCGCACGCAAGGCGGCCATGGCCGCGATCATCGAATACGAGGATCTGGAGCCGGTGCTCGACGTGGTCGAGGCGCTGCACAAGAAACACTTCGTGCTCGACAGCCACACCCACAAGCGCGGCGACTCCAGTGCCGCACTGGCGACGGCACCACGCCGCCTGCAAGGCAGCCTGCATATCGGCGGTCAGGAGCACTTCTATCTGGAAACTCAGGTTTCCTCGGTGATGCCGACCGAAGACGGCGGCATGATCGTCTACACCTCCACGCAAAACCCCACCGAGGTGCAGAAGCTGGTCGCTGAAGTGCTGGGCGTCTCGATGAACAAGATCGTCATCGACATGCGCCGCATGGGTGGTGGCTTTGGCGGCAAGGAAACCCAGGCAGCCGGCCCGGCGTGCATGTGCGCAGTGATCGCGCACCTCACCGGCCGCCCGACCAAGATGCGTCTGCCGCGCATGGAAGACATGACCATGACCGGCAAGCGTCACCCGTTCTACGTCGAATACGACGTCGGCTTCGATGACGACGGCCTGCTGCACGGTATCGAGATCGACCTGGCCGGCAACTGCGGCTATTCGCCGGACCTCTCCGGCTCCATCGTCGACCGCGCCATGTTCCACTCCGACAACGCCTACTACCTGGGCGACGCCACCATCAACGGCCATCGCTGCAAGACCAACCTCGCCTCGAATACCGCCTACCGCGGCTTTGGCGGGCCGCAGGGCATGGTCGCCATCGAGGAAATCATGGACGCAGTGGCCCGCGAGTTGGGCAAGGACCCGCTCGAGGTGCGCAAGCGCAACTACTACGGCAAGACCGAGCGTAACGTCACCCACTACTACCAGACCGTCGAGCACAACATGCTCGAGGAGATGACCGCCGAACTGGAAGCCAGCAGCAACTATGCAAAGCGACGCGAAGAGATCCGCGCGTTCAATGCCGCAAGCCCGATCCTGAAGAAGGGCCTGGCGCTGACGCCGGTGAAATTCGGCATCAGCTTCACCGCCAGTTTCCTCAACCAGGGTGGTGCACTGGTGCACGTCTACACCGATGGCAGCATCCACCTGAACCATGGCGGCACCGAGATGGGTCAGGGCCTGAACACCAAGGTCGCCCAGGTGGTGGCCGAGGTGTTCCAGGTCGATATCGACCGCATCCAGATCACCGCGACCAATACCGACAAAGTGCCGAACACTTCGCCGACGGCAGCAAGCAGCGGCACCGACCTCAACGGCAAGGCGGCGCAAAATGCCGCGCAGACCATCAAGCAGCGCCTGGTGGAGTTCGCCGCGCGCAAGTGGCAGATCTTCGAGGAAGATGTCGAGTTCAAGAATGGCCAGGTGCGCCTGCGCGACCAGTACATCAGCTTCGATGAGCTGATCCAGCAGGCCTATTTCGGCCAGGTCTCGCTGTCGTCCACCGGCTTCTACCGCACGCCGAAGATCTACTACGACCGCAGTCAGGCGCGCGGGCGGCCGTTCTACTACTTCGCCTATGGCGCGGCCTGCTCGGAAGTGATCGTCGATACCCTGACCGGCGAATACAGGATGCTGCGCAGCGACATCCTGCATGACGTGGGCGCCTCGCTGAACCCGGCCATCGACATCGGCCAGGTCGAGGGCGGCTTCGTCCAGGGCCTGGGCTGGCTGACCATGGAAGAGCTGGTCTGGAACGACAAGGGCAAGCTGATGACCAACGGCCCGGCCAGCTACAAGATCCCGGCGGTGGCGGACATGCCGCTGGACCTGCGGGTCAAGCTGGTGGAGAACCGCAAGAACCCCGAAGACACCGTGTTCCACTCCAAGGCCGTGGGCGAGCCGCCGTTCATGCTCGGCATTTCGGTCTGGTGCGCGATCAAGGATGCGGTGGCGAGCCTGGCCGACTACCGGGCGCAGCCGCAGATCGATGCTCCGGCGACCCCCGAGCGCGTGCTCTGGGGCGTGGAACAGATGCGCAAGTTGAAGCAGGCGGCGTCCCTACCGGAGCCCGCCGTGGAAACCGCGCACTGACCCGTGGGGTGGACAACGCTCCGCTTGTCCACCATTGGCGCAATACGAACGTATCGGTGGAAGACGCTTCGCGGTCTTCCACGGGGCGGCCACCCGCACTACTAGGGACACAGACATGAGCAACACGGCCTGGATCGAAGCACTCGCCGACCTGCAACACCAAGGCGAACCTTGCGTACTGGTGACTATCATCGAAGAGCGCGGCTCAACGCCGCGCAATGCCGGCTCGAAGATGGTTGTCAGTCGTGAGCGCCTGTACGACACCATCGGCGGCGGCCACCTGGAATACAAGGCCCAGCAGATCGCCCGCGAAATGCTGGAAAGGCGCAGCCATGACACCCGCCTCGAGCGCTTCTCCCTCGGCGCCAGCCTCGGCCAGTGCTGCGGCGGCGCCACTGTGTTGCTATTCGAACCCATGGGTCAACCGCAGGCGCATATTGCGGTTTTCGGTGCCGGTCACGTAGGCCGCGCCCTGGTGCCATTGCTAGCTAGCCTGCCGTGCAAGGTGCGCTGGATCGATTCTCGCGATAACGAATTCCCCGCCGAGATTCCGCACGGCGTGGAAAAGGTGGTCAACGACGATGTGGTCGAGGAAGTGGATAACATGCCCGCCGGCAGCTACTTCATCGTCATGACCCACAATCATCAGCTCGACCTGGAACTGACCGCCGCGATCCTTTCGCGCAACGATTTCACCTACTACGGGCTGATCGGCTCGAAGAGCAAACGCGCCAGGTTCGAACACCGCCTGCGGGACCGTGGCTTCGGGGCCGAAACGGTGCAACGCATGCGCTGCCCGATGGGCATCTCCGAGGTGAAGGGCAAGCTGCCGGTGGAGATCGCCGTGTCCATCGCCGGCGAGGTGATCGCCACCTACAACGCGCATTTCGGTGAAAAGGGCGGCGAGAAAACCGGGGACGGTGAAAAGCCGGTACCGATGCTGGTCCCCGCTTCGCGCCGCGCCCAGACAAACTGACCACCCGACCTTGTGGCAGGCACACCTCCGGCGACGGCCTGCCCATGTCAACGCATCACCTCACACAACGATTTTCGAGAGTCACCATGCCAAGCACCAAAGCCTACCGTGCCGCCCTGCTCCACTGCCTCGCCGACCCGCGGGACGTGGGCATCGAGCAATCCCATGAATATTTCGAGGACGGCCTTCTGGTCGTCGAGGATGGCAAGGTCGCGCGCATCGGCCACGCCGCCGAGCTGCTGCCGACCCTGGCAGCCGGCACAGAGGTTGTCGAATACCCGGACGCGCTGATTACCCCTGGATTCATCGACACCCATATCCACTACCCACAGGTCGGCGTGATCGGCTCCTACGGCGCGCAGCTGCTGGACTGGCTGGAAACCTACACCTTCCCCAACGAGGGCCGCTTCAGCGACATGGCACATGCTCGCGAGCAGGCCGACTTGTTCCTTGGCGAGCTGCTACGCAATGGCACCACCACCGCACTGGTATTCGGCACGGTGCACAAGCAATCGGTAGAGGCCTTCTTCGAAGCGGCGGAAAAGCTCAACCTGCGGATGATCGCCGGCAAGGTGCTGATGGATCGCAACGCGCCGGACTTTCTCACCGACACCGCCGAGTCCGGCTATGCCGACAGCCGCGAGCTGATCGAGCGCTGGCACGGCAAGGGCCGTCTGCACTACGCCGTCACTCCACGCTTCGCCCCGACCAGCACGCCGGAGCAGCTCACCCTGGCCGGCAAGCTGTTCGCCGAATTTCCCGATCTGTACATGCACACCCACATCTCCGAGAACAAGCAGGAGGTCGAATGGGTCAAGGAGCTGTTCCCCGAGCGCAAGGGCTATCTGGACGTCTACGACCACCACGGCCTGATCGGCCCGCGCTCGGTCTTCGCCCACGGCGTTCACCTGTGCGATGACGAGTGCAAACGCCTCGGCGAGACCGGCTCGGCCGTTGCCTTCTGCCCCACCTCCAACCTGTTCCTCGGAAGCGGCCTGTTCGACCTGGCCAAGGTGGAAGGCTATGGCGTGCGCGTCGGTCTGGGTACGGACGTGGGCGGCGGCACCAGCTTCTCGCAGCTTGCCAGCCTTAACGAGGCGTACAAGGTGTTGCAGCTGCAGGGCCAGAAGCTCGATGCGTTCAAAGCGCTGTATCTGGCGACCCTGGGCGGTGCGCGGGCGCTCTATCTGGACGACAAGATCGGCAACCTGCAGCCGGGCAAGGACGCCGACTTCGTGGTGCTCGACTACAAGGCGACGCCGCTGATCAGCTACCGACTGAGCCAGGCCTCGACGCTGCAGGAAAAGCTTTTCGCTCTGATGATCCTCGGCGACGACCGCGCGGTGAAGGAGACCTACGCCGCCGGCGTTTCGGTGCACCGGAAAGCGTAAGCCGAATACCGCTGTGGAAATGGGTTTCGATGTCGCGAGTATTGAGACACGCGAATCTGGTTGGCTAAAGCGGAGCGCCGCCCGGCCCACCTTACGCAGCCCCACAAGTGAAGACCGCGTGCCGCACCGCGGGCTTCGTCCACTGTAGGGTGGGCTTCAGCCCACCGCGACGGGGCCGGAAACGATTGGTGGGCTAAAGCCCACCCTACCTCATGGCAACGGAGTGCCGCCGGTCCACCCTATGCCTGTCCTGGCATGCAGCTCGTAGGGTGGATGTCGCTTTCACATCCACCACCAAGTTGCGCCACGCTCAATGAACAGCGCGATCCGTCTTACGGCTTCAGCGCAGCCATCAGCGTGTCCAGGTTGTGCTCGAACATGCCAAGGTAGGTACTGGCCGGCCCCTCACTGGCCAGTGCGTCCGAATACAGAGTCCCACCGACCTTAGCGCCAGCCTCGTCGGCTATTTGCTGGATCAGTCGCGGGTCGCGAATGTTCTCGACGAAAACCGCCCGTACCCCTTCGCTGCGTATCTGCCGAATCAAGGCCGCGACGTCAGCCGCAGAAGGTTCGTCATGGGTGGATAGCCCTTGCGGTGCGATGAAGGCCAGCTGCCAGGCCTGCCCTAGATAACCAAATGCATCATGGCTGGTGACAACCTTGCGCTGACTTGCGAGCAAACCAGCAATCTGGGCGTCCGCTTTTTTCAGCAGCGCATGCAGACGGGTCAGGTAAGCGTCGCGGCGCTGGTTGTAAGCATCGACATTGGCCGGGTCCAGTTCACCGAGTGCCTTGGCGATGTTGTGCACGTAGATCTTGGCATTGGTCAGGCTCTGCCAGGCGTGCGGATCGGGTACTCGCTCACCGTCCTCATCCAGCATCAGCGGAACGACGCCCGCACTGGCATTGATGCGCTTGCCCTTGGGCTCGCTGCTGGCAAGTACGCGCTCCAGCCACGGCTCGAAACCCAATCCGTTGGCGATGATCAGGTCGGCACGCAGCAGCGCCTTGGCATCGTTCGGGCTGGGCTCGTAGACATGAGCATCGGCATCGGCATCGACCAGGTTGGTGAGTTCGACATGATCGCCACCCACCTCGCGGGTCAGGTCGGCGAGGATGCTGAAGCTCGTCACCACCTGCAGTTTTTCAGCGGCTTGCAGTGAGAGCGGGAGCCACAGGGCCAGCACAAAAAGCAGGTAACGCATGTGAATACCTCAAACGGTGATGGGGAAAGGAGTCGAGCGCAGCAGCCCATTTACCGGGCCTGCCACCAGCGAGAACAGATAGAAGACGCTGGCTAGGAGCACGATGCACGGCCCGCTGGGCAAGCTGGCGTAGAAGGAAAGAACCAGACCGAGCCACACGCACACCGCACCGATCAGCGCGGCAAGCGGTAACAGGACCGGCAGTCGACGACTCCAGAACCGAGCTGCGGCAGCGGGCAGCATCATCAGCCCCACCACCATCAGCGCGCCGATGGCCTGAAAGCCGATCACCAGATTGAGTACCACCAGCGTCAGAAACGCGGCGTGTGCCAGCGGACCGAAACGGCTGATACTTCTCAGAAACAGCGGATCGAGGCTGTCGAGCGCCAAGGCGCGAAAGATCACCAGAAGCACTAACAAGCTGAACCCGGCAGTAGCGAGCATGCCGTACAGCGTGGTCGTATCGACAGCCAGCGCCGAGCCGAACAACAGGTGCAACAGATCCAGCTTTCGCCCGGCCAGCCCGAGTAGCAGTACGCCGCTGGCCAGAGATATGGGATACAGCGCGGCCAGGCTGGCGTCCTCGCGTAGCCCGGTGCGTCGGGTGACCCACGCCGCCGCGCCAGCCATGCCGAGCCCAGCCACCAGACCGCCAGCAGTCAGCGCTGGCAGGCTCAGGCCGAACAGCCAGAATGCCAGCGCTGCACCAGGCAGGATGCCGTGGGCGATGGCATCACCCATCAGGCGTCATTCGACGCAGAATCAGAAAGACGCCCAGCGGCCCGGCGCTGCAAGCCAGCGCAACACTGCCGAACAGCGCCCGGCGCATGAATGCAAATTCGATGAAAAGCGCCCAGAGAATATCCGGTGTCACGCGACCTGCCCGAGCCCTTGGCGCTCGGCTGCGAACTGCCGGATCGGCGCCCTGATGCAGCCGCTGCGAGCGATCAACAACCCGTCACAGTTGTATTGGCTCAACCCGGCGAGGTTATGGCTGACCAGTACCAGCGTCCTTCCTTCGCGCTGCCAACGCTCGATGTGTTGCCAAAGCAGATCCAGGCCAACATCGTCCAGCGCCGCCTCGGGCTCGTCGAGCAACAGCACCTTGGCATCGGTCAGGCTCAGCCTTGCCAGTAATGCGCGCTGCAGCTCGCCGCCGGACAGTGCATGCAGCCCCTGGGTTTGCAGTTCGAGCAGCCCCCAGTCCTTCAGGGTCTGTCGCATCCGCGCCTGCCGCTCGCTACGCCCGAGCCGGCTGCGCCAGAACCCCGCAGCCACCAATTCCGCAAGGCGAATAGGGAACTGCCGATCCACAAGTTGCTGTTGCGGTAGATAAGCCACCCCGCCCATGCGCGGTACGCCCACATCGACCCGCCCAGCCAGCGGACGATCCAACCCGGCCAACACCTTGAGCAGGCTGCTCTTGCCCGAGCCATTGCTGCCGATGACTGCGGTCAGGCTGCCCACAGCCAATTGCAAATCCAAAGGTGGTGTAAGCGGGTGCCTACCTGCACCCCATTGCAGGCGGTGGCATTCGATCATGGTTACCTCGGTGTTCAGCATTCAAGACCGGACAATGCGCACCGCTCGCCTCCGATAAACAGGAACGAGAGACGACAATGCGCAACATGTAATAGTTATAACATAACAATAACAAGATAAACTCAAGCTGACGCACTGAACAGCGCGGCTATGCGCATCGGATCGGAGTCGGGAAGCGCACTGGTGTCGCGATCAGTGCTGAAGCGGGTTGCAGCGTGCGGTCCTGGCGGGCGATCGGCGCTGGAGGCCGTTATGGCTCTGCCGCCACCGCGGCAGGTGATGACTGACGGCGCTGACTCAGGACGAGTCAGCGCGCGGGGGTGACACTATCGAGCCGTGCGGGGTTTCTTCTTGGCCAGGCTCAGGTGCGAAAAGACCGCATGCAGATCACCCGAGGCGCTGTCTTCCTCGAGGTTCAGCTTGCTGTCAATGTGGTCCATGTGGTGCATCATCAGGTGCACCGCCTTGTCGCTGTCGCGGGCGGCGATGGCGTCGATCAGTTCATTGTGTTCGTCGTACGAGCAGTGCGAGCGATTGCCGCTTTCGTACTGGGCGATGATCAGTGAGGTCTGCGAAACCAGGCTGCGCTGGAAGCTAACCAGCGGCGCGTTCTTCGCCGCCTCCGCCAGCTTGAGGTGAAATTCGCCGGACAGGCGGATGCCCGCCCCGCGATCGCCTCGATCGAAGCAGTCACGCTCATCGGTCACCATCTGCCGCAGCTCGGCGAGCTGCGCAACACTGGCGTGCTGCACGGCCAGTTCGGTGATGGCTTTTTCCACCAATCGACGGGCGAAGAAAATCTGTCTTGCCTCCTCGACGCTCGGGCTGGCCACCACCGCGCCGCGATTGGGCCGCAGCAGTACCACGCCCTCATGGGCCAGACGCGACAACGCACGGCGGATGATGGTGCGGCTGACGCCGAATATCTCGCCGAGCGCCTCTTCGCTGAGCTTGGTCCCCGGCGCCAGACGTTGCTCGAGGATGGCATCGAAGATGTGCGCATAAACGATATCGTCCTGCGTCCCGGTGCGAGTCTTGCCTGTCTTGGTCGGCTTCTTCAGGGGCTGCAACTGTTCGTTCATCGATGGCTCGCAAGTGAAGTGTCGGCAAGGCCGAACTTTACTGCGTTCGCGGCTTCACTGGCAGTCGTCGGACGAACAAAACGAGCAAAAACATCGTTGGGCTTGTGCACAATCAATTTCCTACCGTTCTGTCCTCCAATCACCGCCATATCCGCGATGTGCGCCACGCGAGCCAGCTCCCGTGACAAGCGAGGGCGATTTAGTGTTTGCAATTCTTGTATACAAAAGCATAATCCGGACAGCCCTTCCTGACCTTTCGGTCAACTAACAGAACGAAGGGCACACCATCACCCGCCCCTCGGGAGTGTCGTGCTCCGGGTGATCGACAACAAGAACGATGAGGAAAGCCCAGTGGAAAGCATCAAGCGCAAGCCCCAGGCAGCACCCTTGCAACGCACCGCCCCCGGCTGGCTGGACCGCCTGTTCAAGCTAAGCGAACACCGCACCAGCATCCGTACCGAACTGCTCGCCGGCCTGACGACCTTCGTCACCATGGCCTACATCATCTTCGTCAACCCGAACATCATGGCCGACGCCGGCATCGACCACGGCGCCGCCTTCGTCGCGACCTGCATCGGCGCGTCGCTCGGCTGCCTGTTGATGGGCCTGTACGCGAACTGGCCGGTGGGCCTGGCACCAGGCATGGGCCTGAACGCCTTCTTCACCTACACGGTCGTCGGCGAGATGGGCTACAGCTGGCAGATCGCCCTGGGTGCGGTGTTCATCTCCGGCGTGCTGTTCATGATCATGAGCCTGTCGCGCATCCGCGAATGGCTGCTCAACAGCATCCCCATGAGCCTGCGCTTCGCCATGGGCGCCGGGGTCGGCCTGTTTCTCGGTCTGATTGGCCTGAAGACCGCCGGCATCGTGGTCGACAGTCCGGCCACCCTGCTCACCATGGGTTCGTTCGGCGAACCCACCGCCCTGCTCGCCGCGGTGTGCTTTCTGATGATCGCGGTGCTCAGCCACCGCAACGTCTTCGGCGCGATCCTGCTGAGCATGCTGGCGGTCACCGGTGTCGGCTGGGCCTTGGGGCTGGTGGAGTACAACGGCCTGGTATCGATGCCGCCGAGCCTGGCGCCGACCTGGCTGGCGATGGACATCGCCGGCGCGCTCAACGTGGCGATGGTCAGCGTGATCCTGGCCTTCCTCTTCGTGAACATGTTCGACACCGCCGGCACCCTGATGGGCGTCGCCCATCGTGCCAACCTGGTGAACGAGGACGGCAAGATCGAGAACCTGTCCCGCGCGCTGAAGGCCGACAGCAGTTCCAGCGTGGTCGGCGCCTTCGTCGGCTGTCCGCCGGTGACCAGCTACGTGGAAAGCGCCTCGGGCGTCGCCGCCGGCGGCCGCACCGGGCTGACCGCCGTGACCGTCGGCGTGCTGTTCCTGATCGCCATGTTCTTCGCCCCGCTAGCCGGCATGATTCCCGCCTACGCCACCGCCGGCGCGCTGATCTACGTGGCGATGCTGATGATGAGCGGGCTGGCCAACATCGACTGGAAGGACCACACCGACACCATCCCGGCCATCGTGACCGTGGTGATGATGCCGCTGACCTTCTCCATCGCCAACGGCATCGCCCTGGGTTTCTTGACCTACGCAACGCTCAAGCTGTTGACTGGCCAGCGCGACAAGGTCTCCATCAGCCTCTACGTGCTGTGCGTGATCTTCATCGCCAAGTTCGCGTTTCTCTGAACGAGGCGCGCCTCACCGCCCCGTCGCATGCGGCGGGGCTTTTTCATTTCTCAGGAGACTGTGATGAGTCTGGAAACCTGGTTGTTGTATGCGAGTGCCGCGCTGGTGGTGATCCTCATCCCCGGGCCGCTGTCGCTGTTGATGATCAGCAACAGCCTGAACTACGGAGTGCGCCGCTCCTGGCCAGCCTTTCTCGGCGGCGTGACCGCTTCCATCGCCCTGCTCAGCGCCTCGGCATTGGGGCTTGGTGCGCTGTTGATGGCCTCGGAGCGCCTGTTCAGCGCGCTCAAGCTGATCGGTGCGCTGTACCTGTTCTACCTCGCCTGGCAGAGCTGGCAGGCGGCACGTCAGGCACCGGCTGCCCGCGAGATCGAAAGCCCTGCCCTCGCCCCGCGTTTCAGCAGGCTGTTCGGCCGAGCGTTCATTCTGGGGGGCAGCAACCCGAAGGACATGCTCTTCTTCGCCGCCTTCCTGCCGCAGTTTCTCAACGCGGGGCAACCGTTGCTACAGCAGCTGCTGGTGATGACCCTGACCTGGGCCATACTGGATCTCTGCTGCAAGCTGGCCTATGGGCTGGGAGCGCGGGGAGCGGCGCGCTATCTGCGCACCGGGAAAGGGCATGCGTGGTTCAACCGGACCAGCGCGGCACTGTTTGGAGGCGCGGGAGCGGCGTCCTTGATGAGTCGGTGACTCGGCTGGCGTTGGCAGCGCCGGCTCGCGACCTGACGGAGGGCAACACGCCTGCCGCGGTGCAACCTGCAGTCCGTCCCGAGAAACGCGCGGCGCATCCGTACCGCCCCCTTCGCGGTCCACGCCACCCGACGCAGGTGCCGCAGACGGCTCTTGTCACGCGCTTCGACTCTCACCAATAAAAAGCCCGCCATTACGGCGGGCAAAAGGGACTCCAGAAGAGTCAGCACTGAACAAACGTCGCTTCAGCTACCCCGGTAGGTCGAATAGCTGTACGGCGAAATCAGCAACGGCACGTGGTAGTGATCCTGCGCGGCATCGATGCCGAAGCGCAGCACCACCTCGTCGAGGAACGCCGGCGTCCCCAGCGTCACACCGCGACCACGGTAGTAGTCGCCAGCGTGGAAATGCAGCTGATAGACCCCGGACCGGTAGTCCGCGCCGTCCAGCAAGGGGCTGTCGCAGCGGCCATCGGCGTTGGTCTCACGCGTGGCGACCAGCGTCAGGCCCTGATCTTCTACGCGATACAGCTCCACCTTGATTCCGCTGCCCGGGCAACCGTGGGCGGCATCGAGTACGTGTGTGGTCAAACGGCCCACGGGCACCTCCGCTCTGTTGAATGGAAACTGACCCGGAGCATAGCCAGCGCGAACAACAGACTCAAGACAATTTGTAGATATTTTTGTACACAGTTTTAGAGGCACGCTGTTGGCCCGTTCTCTGCAGATACCGTCTGTCGTGGCGGCCTGCTCGAAAACTGCCGACCGCAGCGCTACACGGCAGGCGCTACGAAAAAGCTATTTACAAGCCACGCATCGACTTGTATACAATCTGGCCATCCGGTCGTTACATCACGACCCGCCACACAGGAAGCAGCCCAGTGAGCGCCGACTACCCACGCGACTTGATCGGTTACGCCAGCAACCCGCCCCATCCGCAATGGCCGGGCGACGCCCGTATCGCCCTGTCCTTCGTGCTGAACTACGAGGAAGGCGGCGAGCGCAGCGTGCTGCATGGCGACAAGGAATCCGAAGCCTTTCTCTCCGAGATGGTCGCCGCACAGCCGCTGCAAGGCGTGCGCCACATGAGCATGGAGTCGCTGTACGAATACGGCAGCCGCGCCGGCGTATGGCGCCTGCTCAAGCTGTTCGACAAGCACGACATCCCGCTGACCATCTTCGCCGTCGCCATGGCTGCCCAGCGTCACCCCGAACTGATCAAGGCGATGGCCGGCGCCGGACACGAAATCTGCAGCCACGGTTACCGCTGGATCGACTACCAGTACATGGATGAGGCGCAGGAGCGCGAGCACATGCAGGAAGCCATCCGCATCCTCGGCGAGATCACTGGCGAACGGCCGCTCGGCTGGTACACCGGCCGTACCGGCCCGAACACCCGGCGCCTGGTACGCGAGGAAGGCGGCTTTCTCTACGACTCCGACACCTACGACGACGATCTGCCCTACTGGGACTCCGAGTCGACGCCGGACAAGCCGCATCTGGTGATCCCCTACACGTTGGACACCAACGACATGCGCTTCACCCAGGTGCAGGGCTTCAACAGCGGCGATGACTTCTTCACCTACCTGAAGGATGCCTTCGACGTGCTCTACGCCGAAGGCTGCGAAGGCGCGCCGAAGATGTTGTCCATCGGTATGCACTGCCGGCTGCTCGGGCGCCCGGCGCGCCTGGCGTCGCTGGCCCGCTTCATCGAGTACGTGAAGGGCCATGAGAAGGTCTGGTGCGCCCGTCGTGTCGACATTGCCCGCCACTGGCACGCCACCCACCCTTTTACCGCGGAGCGCAATTGATGACCCCGTTCAAGACGATCAAACCCTCGACGCTGGATCGCGACGCCTTCGTCGCCGCCTTTGCCGATGTCTACGAGCATTCGCCCTGGGTCGCCGAGACGGTCTATGGCGCCGGCGTCGACGAGACGCTGGACGACATTGAGGTGCTGCACACCCGCCTGTCCCAGGCGATGCTCGCCGCCGACCATGACACTCAGCTGGCACTGGTCAATGCGCACCCGGATCTGGCCGGCAAGGCGGCCGTGCGCGGCGAGCTGACTGCCGCCAGCACCTCCGAACAGGCAGGCGCTGGCATCCATGAGTGCACACCGGAAGAGTTCGCCCGCTTCACCGAGCTCAACGAGGCCTACAAGGCCAAGTTCGGCTTCCCCTTCATCATGGCGGTCAAGGGCAGCAACCGGCACCAGATCCTCGCCGCATTCGAAGAACGCATCCACAACAGCCCCGAACAGGAATTCGCCCGGGCGCTGGCGGAAATCAACAAGATTGCCCTGTTCCGCCTGCAGGCGATGTAACGAGCACCAACCGCAACAAAGGCAGTAATGACAGAAACCGCTTCTCATCCAAGGCAGACGAGTCCATGAAAGCTTACGCCGTACCCTTCGAAAAATACGTCAACCTGGCCGATGCCCGCCTGGGCACCCGCGCCATCTCCGTCACCGACGATTGGTTCGCCGACGTCAACCGGTTGTTCCAGCCAACACCGGCCGTATGGAAGGAGGGCGTTTTCGATGACAACGGCAAGTGGATGGATGGCTGGGAGTCGCGCCGCAAGCGCTTCGAAGGTTACGACCATGCGGTGATCCGCCTGGGCGTGCCGGGACAGATCAAGGGCGTGGATATCGACACCAGCCACTTCACCGGCAACTACCCGCCGTCCGCCTCGCTGGAAGCCTGCTTCGTCGCCGACGGCGATCCGAGCGACGACACCGTCTGGACGGAAATCCTCCCGGCCGTCGAGCTCCAGGGCAACAGCCACCACTACCACGAGATCGCCTTCGACAAGCCGGTCAGCCACCTGCGCTTCAACATCTACCCGGACGGCGGCGTGGCGCGTCTGCGCGTGCACGGCATTCCGTTCCGCGACTGGAGCAGCGTCGGCGACAACGAACAGATCGACCTGGCTGCGGCGCTGAATGGCGGTCGCGCCCTGGCCTGCTCGGACGAGCATTTCGGCCGCATGAGCAACATTCTCAACCCGAACCGTGGCGAGAACATGGGCGACGGCTGGGAAACCGCCCGCCGCCGCACCCCGGGCAATGACTGGGTCATCGTCGCCCTCGGCCATCCGGGCGAGATCGAGCGCATCGTCGTCGATACCCTGCATTTCAAGGGCAACTACCCGGACAGCTGCTCGATCCAGGCGGCTTACGTCAAAGGCGGCACCGACAGCCAGATCGAAACCCAGAGCCTGTTCTGGCGCGAGCTGCTGCCGAGCCAGAAGCTGTCGATGCACGCCGAACACGAGTTCAGCGAGCAGATCGCCAAGCTCGGCCCGATCACCCACGTGCGTCTGAACATTTTCCCGGATGGCGGTGTGAGCCGGCTGCGGTTGTTTGGCAAGGTGGCGAAGTAGTAAGCGCCTTTCCCCTCACCCCGGCCCTCTCCCCAAGGGGAGAGGGAGGAACGAGGTCAGCCGTTTCTCCGCGCCAGTTCCCTCTCCCCTTGGGGAGAGGGGGAGCAGCCCCACGCGAACAACGAACCTTCAATAAAGAACGAGCACACCATGCGCACCCTGACCATCGAGCCACTGACCAAGGAAGCCTTCGCCCCCTTCGGCGACGTCATCGAGACCGAAGGCAGCGACTACTTCATGATCAACAACGGCTCGACCCGCCGCTATCACAAGCTGGCCACGGTCGAGACCGCCGCGCCCGAGGACCAGGCGATCATCAGCATCTTCGCCGCCGAGGCGCTGGAGATGCCGCTGGTCATCCGCATGCTCGAACGTCATCCGCTGGGCAGCCAGGCCTTCATTCCGCTGCTCGGCAACCCCTTTCTGGTCGTGGTCGCGCCACTTGGCGATGCGCCTGTACCGGACCATGTCCGCGCCTTCCGCAGCAACGGCAGGCAGGGCGTCAATTACCACCGCGGCGTCTGGCACCACCCGGTGCTGACGATCGAAAAGCGGGATGAATTCCTGGTGGTCGATCGCAGCGGTTCTGGCAACAACTGCGACGAGTACTTCTTCACGGAGGATCAGCAACTCCTCCTCGACCCCCAACGGAAATCGACCTGAGTCCCGTTGCGCTTGCGACGTGTTCAAGCCGACTCCAATAAGAAGAAATGACGGTCGCTAAGGCGGCTGTGCAAAGAGGTAATCAACGTGGACGCACATCTGACCGAATGGCTGAACCTGAGTATTCGCTGGATTCACATGATCGTCGGCATTGCCTGGATCGGCGCTTCCTTCTACTTCGTCTGGCTGGAGAACAACCTCAACCGCGCCAACCCGCGTGAGGGCCTCTCGGGCGACCTCTGGGCCATCCACGGTGGCGGTATCTACCACCTGGAGAAATACAAACTGGCGCCGCCACAGATGCCGGAGAACCTGCACTGGTTCAAGTGGGAGGCCTACACCACCTGGCTGTCCGGTGTGGCCCTGCTGATGGTGGTGTACTACCTCAACCCGAGCCTGTACCTGATCGCACCGGGCAGCGAGCTGTCGCCTGCGGCGGCCATCGCCATCGGCTTCGGCTCGCTGATCGTCGGCTGGTTCGTCTACGACCTGCTCTGCGATTCACCGCTGGGCAAGACCCCCGCCCTGCTCGGCCTGGTGCTGTTCGTGCTGGTGATTGCCGCGTGCTGGGGCTATTCGCAGATATTCAGCGGTCGCGCGGCCTATATCCACACCGGCGCGCTGATCGGCACCATCATGGTCGGCAATGTGTTCCGCATCATCATGCCGGCCCAGCGTGCGCTGGTCGCCGCCATCGAACAGAAGCGCACGCCCGATCCGGTGCTGCCGGCCAAGGGCCTGCTGCGTTCGCGGCACAACAACTATTTCACCCTGCCGGTGCTGTTCATCATGATCAGCAACCACTTCCCGAGCACCTACGGTAGCCAGTACAACTGGCTGATCCTCGCCGCGCTTGGCGCGCTGTCGGTGCTGGCACGCCACTATTTCAACACCCGCCATAACGGCAACCGCTTCGCTTGGGCGCTACCGGCCGCTGCACTGGGCATGATCTGTCTGGCCTACGTCACCGCGCCCAATCGCCAGCCGGCCGCACCGAACCTGGCCGCCACCACGCCGGAACAGGCCAGCCAGGCCGCGCAGCAGCAGCCGCAACAGGCCGTCGAACAACCGGCGGCCGCCGCCAGCGATGGCGTCGCGTTCGCCGAAGTCAGCAACGTGATCCACGAGCGCTGCACCGTCTGTCATTCGGCGCAGCCGACCAGCCCGCTGTTCAGCGCCGCCCCCGCCGGCGTGATGTTCGACACCCCGCAGCAGATGCGCCAGCAGGCGGCCAAGATCCATGCACAGACCGTCGCCAGCCAGATCATGCCGCTGGGCAACATCACCCAGATGACCCCGGAAGAGCGCCAGTTGATCGGCCAGTGGATCGCCCAGGGCGCCCATACCGAATAACGGCCCGCCCCGGAGAAAAGCCGAAGCCCGCTCGATGCGGGCTTCGGCTTTTTCAGACCTCGAGTTCGGTTCTTCGCATTTCATGGGGACATGGGTTGCCTGACACTGGACTGGCAAGGTTGGGTGATGGTGCTGCTGTTCGGTTTGGTCTGGATTTTCGTCGTTAAATCGATTATCGAGTGTGCTGATACTTCTGGTTTCGCCCTGCTGGGCGAGTCCCTTTTTCTTGTTTGGCCAAGAAAAAGGAACCAAAAAGAAGGCCACCCGACATCCGGCCCCGGCTGCGCCGGGGTTCCCTCCTTCCGGTGCCGCTCCGGGGGCCGTCACGATGGGACGTCCCTGCCCCATCGTTCCTCGCTCGGCGTCCATGCCTCGCGTCCCCCTGCGCGACACCTCCACTCGGCCTCCTGACGGGAATAGGAGTCCGAGTCGCCTGGAAGATCGAAAAGCTTGTGGGCTGTTCTGCCTTGGCCTTTCTGGCACGAACTGCCAGGCGACGCCAAACGCCCCATCAGGAGGGTGAGTGGAATCGTTGCACAGAGGGGCGAGCCGCAGGGATGCGGCGAGAGAACTTGGCGCCCCCTCGTAAAGGGCCATGGATGGCCCTTGTACGACGACCCTCGGAGCGACGATGGAGCGTAGCGGAGTAACAGCCACAGGCTGGCCCGAAGGGCGAACGAAGCGAGCAACGAACCCCGGCGCAGCCGGGGCCGGATGCAGGGGCAAGCGTTTTTGGTTACTTTTTCCGCGACTGGAAAAAGTGACTCGCCCAGCAGGGCGAAACCAAGCTATCAGACGGCTCGGCAAAGGCCAATGAAAGCGAAACTTTCATTAAAAACACCCAACCTTGCCAGTCCGGTATCAATCTTTGCCTCTCCAGGAAAGCGCAATGAAACGCCAGTCCCCCTGGCAGGCCTGTACCATCGCAGGACGCACGTCCACGGATCCGCTGCAAGCCAATCGTCCCCCTGCAGTGTTCGGAAACACAACTCTTGCGTTAAATCATGCCGGCCGACGGGTGGTTGGGTAAGCTCGAAGGCGCCAGGCGAATCGGCCTGCCACGAACACGCCGCACCCCATGGACCACCCAGAGGCGCCGGTCATGAACGATCGCTCGACCATCCACCCCAGCGAACATTCGCAATCGAACTGGCACACCCTGCCGGCCGCCGAAGTCGAAACGCAGTTGCAAAGCAGCCCGGGCGGGCTGGCGGACGACGAAGCGGCGCGGCGCATCGCCCAGTACGGTCCCAACCGCCTCGCCCCGCCCAAGCGCCGCGGTGTGCTGACGCGGCTGCTGATGCAGTTCCACAATATCCTGCTCTACGTGATGCTCGGCGCAGCGGTGATCACCGCCATCCTCGGGCACTGGGTCGATACCGGCGTGCTGCTCGCCGCCGTGGTGATCAACGCCATCATCGGCTTCATCCAGGAAGGCAAGGCCGAAGCCGCGCTGGATGCCATCCGCGCCATGCTCTCGCCACACGCCACCGTGGTGCGCGGCGGCGACCGCCGCCAGATAGACACCGCCGACCTGGTTCCTGGCGATCGGGTCTTGCTGGTTTCCGGCGACCGGGTGCCGGCCGACCTGCGCCTGGTGAAGGCGAAGGAACTGCGTGTCGAGGAAGCCGCGCTCACCGGCGAATCCCTGCCGGTGGAGAAAAGCATCGAAGCGGTGGCGGCCGATGCGCCGCTGGGCGATCGCTACGGCATGGCCTATTCCGGCACGCTGGTGGTGTTCGGCCAGGCCACGGGCATCGTCGTCGCCACCGGCGCGGCGACCGAGCTGGGCAAGATCAACCAGATGCTCACCGGCATCCAGAACCTGGCCACGCCGCTGCTGCGCCAGGTGGATCATTTCGGCCGCTGGCTGGCCTTCGCCGTGCTGGCCGCCTCCGCCGCCACCTTCGTCCTCGGCACGCTCTGGCGAGGTCATCCGGCCGCCGACATGTTCATGATGGTGGTGGCCCTGGCCGCTTCGGCGATTCCCGAAGGCCTGCCGGCGATCATGACCGTCACCCTGGCCCTGGGCGTGCAGCGCATGGCCCAGCGCAACGCGATCATCCGACGCCTGCCGGCGGTGGAAACCCTGGGCTCGGTGACGGTGATCTGCTCCGACAAGACCGGCACCCTCACCCGCAACGAGATGACCGTGCAACGGGTGGTCTGCGCCGATCACGTATTCGACGTCTCCGGGGTGGGCTACGAACCGCTGGGCGACTGCCGGCTCGACGACAGGATCGTCGACCCCGAGCACTACCCCGCGCTGGCGCTGGCGATCCGCACCGGCGTGCTCTGCAACGACGCCCACCTCCAGCAACAGGCCCACCAGTGGCGCGTCATGGGCGACCCCACCGAGGGCGCGCTGCTGGTCCTGGGCGGCAAGGTCGGCTTCAGCCAGCACGTCGCCGACGGCGCCTGGCCGCGTCTGGACTCGATTCCCTTCGAGTCGCAGCACCGCTTCATGGCCTCCTACCACCAGGACAGCGACGGCGCGCCCTGGATCTTCGTCAAGGGCGCGCCCGAGCGCATCCTGGAAATGTGCGGCAGCCAGGCCGGGCACGCCGGCGACCAGCCCATCGACCGCGACTACTGGCGGCGCATGGCGACCGACACTGCGGCCAAGGGGCTGCGCCTGCTGGCGCTGGCCTGCAAGCGCAGCGCGCCGGCGAACGACCAGCTGACCTTCGCCGATGTCGAAGCCGGCTACACCCTGCTGGCGCTGGTCGGCATCATCGACCCGCCGCGCGAGGAAGCCATCGTCGCGGTGGACGAATGCCACCGCGCCGGCATCCGCGTGAAGATGATCACCGGCGACCATGCCGAGACCGCGCGGGCCATCGGCGCCCAGCTCGCCATCGGCGTCGGCAAGCCGGCGGTGACCGGCGCCGAAGTGGCGCTGATGGACGATGCCGCCCTGCGCCAGGTCGCCATGGACGTCGACGTGTTCGCCCGCGCCAGCCCGGAACACAAGCTGCGCCTGGTGCAGGCCCTGCAGGACGACGGCCAGGTCGTGGCCATGACCGGCGACGGGGTCAACGATGCCCCCGCGCTCAAGCGCGCCGACGTCGGCGTGGCCATGGGCATGAAAGGCACCGAAGCGGCCAAGGAGGCCTCGGACATGGTGCTGGCCGACGACAACTTCGCCACCATCGCCTCCGCCGTACGCGAAGGTCGCGCGGTCTACGACAACCTGAAGAAGTTCATCCTGTTCATGCTGCCCACCAACGGCGGCGAGGCACTGGTGGTGATCGCGGCGATCCTCTTCGAACTCACCCTGCCGCTGACGCCGGCGCAGGTGCTGTGGATCAACATGGTCACCTCCAGCACCCTGGGCCTGGCGCTGGCCTTCGAACCGGCCGAGCGCGGCATCATGGGCCGGCGGCCGCGGCCGCCGGGCGAGGCCCTGCTGTCGGGCTTCTTCATCTGGCGGGTGCTGATGGTGTCGGTGCTGATGATGAGCGGCGCCCTCGGCCTGTTCCTCTGGGAAATGAACAGCAGCGGCAACGTCGAAGCGGCGCGCACCATGGCGGTCAATGCCGTGGTGATGGCGGAGATGTTCTACCTGCTCAACAGCCGCTCGATCCTCGCCTCGGTCGCCAATCGCCAGGGCCTGACGGGCAACCCCTACGTGCTGCTGGCCATCGCCGCCTGCATTCCCCTGCAACTGGCGTTCACCCACGCGCCGATCATGCAGTCGATCTTCGGTTCGACCTACCTCTCGCCGCTACAATGGGCCCAGGTGGTCTGCGCCGGCCTGCTGGTGTTCTGCGTGGCGGAGCTGGAGAAGCTGGTGATCCGCCGTTCCCCGTTGGCCGCACGGATCGCGCCGACCGCGGTGTCCTGAGCCCGCGGCGTAACCGAATCCAGGCAGAAGCCTCCTGCCTGGATTCGCGGCCGCTGATGGCGCCGCGACCGGTGAGCAATTGGCACAAGCAAATTGTGCACAATATTAAAATTAATTGTTTATCGCCCTGTCTACAGATTGCTATAGTCAGAGCATCCTGAGTGTTCGTCCGTTTTCGTCGCTCAGCGAAGACGAGGCGCCGTGAAGCCTCGCAAGCCCATGACCGAACAACAACAAGATGGCAGGCTTAACCATGACCGCAACCGCCACCAGCAGCGGCATCGCTCCTTCGCGCCCGCACCCCGCTCTTCCAGCCGGACGACCATCCCGCTTCCGCCCTCCCGTTCGCCCCAGCGCCGCCTCGCCTCCGGACGTCGTCACCACTGCCGGCTGAGTCGCCGCGCTCGCACTTCCCGCCGCCAGGCCCTTCGCGGAGAATACGCGCCGGTCGCCGCTCGGCTTCATGAAAGACACCACAGGAAAACCACACCATGCATTCCAAGACTGCCCCGCTCTGCCTCGCCCTCGCCGGCGGCCTGCTCGCCGCCCCGGCCATGGCCGGCGACCTGCTGCACTGGCAGAACAACAGCCTCACCTACCTCTACGGCCAGGACTACAAGGTCGACCCCGACACCCAGCAGACCGTCACCTTCGAGCACGCCAGCGGCTGGGCCTGGGGCGACATGTTCTTTTTCGTCGACAACATCTGGTTCAACGGCGTCAGCGGCAGCGACGGCCACACCTACTACGGCGAATTCAGCCCGCGCCTGTCGCTGGGCAAGGTCAGCGGCCGCGACCTGTCGTTCGGCCCGGTCAAGGACGTGCTGATCGGCGCCACCTACGAACGCGGCGAAAGCTCGGCGGACGGCGTGCCGAACCAGAACTACCTGCTCGGCCCGGCCGTAGACCTCGAGCTGCCCGGCTTCGACCGCTTCGCGCTTAACCTTTACTACCGCAAGCCCGATGGCAGCACCGGCAAGCCGTCCGGGCAGTGGCAGGTCACTCCGACCTGGGCGATGACCTTCCCCGTTGGCAAGTCCGACATCCTTTTCGACGGCTTTATCGACTGGGTAGTCAACGATGCAGGCTCCGAGTCTCGTGGCGACTTCATCTCGAAGAACCTGCATATCGTGCCGCAGATCAAGTACGACCTGGGCAAGGCGCTGGACCACGAGCCGGGCCGGCTCTACGTAGGTATCGAGTACGACTACTGGTCCAACAAGTACGGCATCGAAGACGGTGGATTCGTCAGCCGCAACTTCGTTGGCAAAACCGACCAGAACACCTTCAGCGCCATCGTAAAAGCGCACTTCTGAGTGCTGTCGCGAAGGGGTTCCACGCCCCTTCGCCTCTCCTCCGGCGCTTCGGTTGAGGGGCTTGCGACCGGGGTGCTAGCATGCGGGCGCTTGTTCGTATCGCCGGCAGCCAGCGAAAGGCCCCCATGTCCAGTATCCGTGAGCGCAACAAAGAGCTGATCCTCAAAGCCGCCAGCGAAGAGTTCGCCGAAAAGGGCTTCGCCGCGACCAAGACCAGTGACATCGCGGCCCGAGCCGGGCTGCCCAAGCCCAACGTCTACTACTACTTCAAGTCCAAGGAAAACCTCTACCGCGAGGTGCTGGAGAGCATCGTCGAACCCTTGCTCGAAGCCTCGGCGCCGTTCAACCAGCCTGGCCATCCTGCCGAGGTTCTGCGCGCCTATATCCGCACCAAGATCAGGATTTCCCGCGACCACGCTTGCGCCTCCAAGGTGTTCGCCAACGAGATCATGCACGGCGCCCCGCACCTGTCCCCGGAGCGCACCACGCAGCTCAACACCCAAGCCGCGCACAACATCGCCTGCATCCAGCGCTGGATCGACGATGGCCTTATGGCGAGGGTCGATGCCAATCACCTGCTGTTCAGCATCTGGGCAGCGACCCAGACCTACGCCGATTTCGACTGGCAGATCAGCACCGTCACCGGCAAGGCCCGGCTCGACGACGCCGACTACGACGCGGCCGCCGAAACCATCATCCGCCTGGTGCTCAAGGGCTGCGAGATCGCCGAACCGAGCTGACGCCTTACGGCGACGTGCCATCTGATCCAGCGACTCAACGTCCGCATTGCCGACCCGCCGGGCAAATTGGACGGGCGAAATTCGCCGTGACGCTTGTCCTATGGTGATCGCGCCGCCGTGGCGCCCCGGACCTGCACGCTCACAATGCCCGAATACCTCGCGCCGGTTCCTCGCTGGGAACCCCACGAACGCCCGTCGATGCCCGGCTCGCCGGCGGTCCTGCTGCACAGTCCGCCGCGGCGTCTGGCCTATGCCGCAGTGGCGGTGCTGGTGGGGCTGACCGGCGGGCTCGGCAATGCCCTGTTCATCGCCAACCTGCCGGCGATCCAGGGCGACCTGGGCCTGACACCCGAACAGGGTGCATGGCTGCCCGCCGCCTACTTCATGGTGAATGTCTCGACCAATCTGCTGCTGATCAAGGTGCGCCAGCAATACGGCCTGCGCGTCTTCGCCGAGATCGGCCTGGCCGTGTATGCCTTGCTGACCATCGCCCACGTGTTCGTCGAGGGCCTGGGCATGGCGATGTTCGTGCGCGCCGCCAGCGGCTTCGCTGCCGCCGCCACCACCTCACTCGGGCTATTCTACATGCTGCAGGCCTTCCGCAAGGTGGACCTGCCGCGAGGCGTGATTGTCGCCTTCGGCATGACCCAGGTCGCCACGCCGCTGGCCTGGCTGTTATCGCCACCACTGGTGGATATCGGCCAGTGGCACCGCCTGTATGTGTTCGAAAGCGGCCTGGCCCTGTGCTCGCTGGCTGCTGTGGTGGTGCTCAAGCTCCCGGTGGGCGAGCGCATCAAGGTCTTCGAGCCGCTGGATTTCCTTACCTTTGCCCTTTTCGCCCCCGCCCTGGCGCTTGTTGCAGCAGTGTTCGCCCAGGGCCGCGTGCAGTGGTGGACCGAAGCGCCGTGGCTGGGCTACGCACTGATCGCGGCCCTGCTGCTCAGCTGCCTGACCTTCATGATCGAACATCACCGGCGCAATCCGCTGCTGCAGACGCGCTGGCTGGGCACCGCCGAGATGCTGCGCTTCGCCTTCGGTGCGCTGGCGCTGCGTTTTCTGCTGTCCGAACAAAGCTATGGCGCGGTCGGCCTGCTGCAGACGCTCGGCATGGGGCCGGACCAGCTGCGCCCGCTGTACGCGGTGATCCTGCTGGGGCTGGTGACGGGGATCGCCGCCAGCGCGATGACCTTCAGCCCGAGGACGGCTTCAGCGCAGATCCTGCTCTCGATCGTGCTGATCGGCGTGGCGAGCTTTCTCGACGTGGACGCAACCAGCCAGACCCGCCCTCATGACCTTTTCCTCAGCCAGGGCCTGCTGTCCTTCGCCAGCGGCATGTTCCTCGGCCCGCTGCTGATCACCGGCATCGGCAAGGCGCTGGCCAACGGGCCGAACTACCTGGTCAGCTTCATTGTGTTGTTCTCCATGACCCAGAGCCTGGGCGGGCTGGCCGGCCCGGCCGTGTTCGGCACCTACCAGATCGTCCGCGAGCAGCACCACTCGGCACATCTGTCCGAGCAGATCGTTCCGGCAGACCCGCGTGTCGCCGCCCGTCTCGCCCAGCAGAGCCAGGCGCTGGCCGCGACCCAGCTCGACCCGCAGCTGCGCCAGGCGCTGGGCGGTGCTCGCCTGTCGCAAACCGTCACCCGCGAAGCCAACGTGCTGGCCTTCAACGACGTGTTCCGCCTGATCGGCCTGCTCGCCATCGCCGTGCTCGGCTGGTCACTGTTCCATACCCTGCGCCTGGCGCGACAGAAGAAGGCTTCCGCCCCATGAGCGATGCGCGCACACCCGACGACCAAACCACACCGACCACGGACGCTGGCGGCACCCCACCCGAGCCACCCAAGACCATCCAGCCGAGCCGCCGCTCGGTGCTGCTGATGTCGTTGGTCGCCCTGGTCGGGGTGCTGGCGATTCTTTACGCCTGGCAGCTCTGGCCCTTCTCCGGCAGCCAGGTGACTACCGAGAACGCCTATGTACGTGGTCAGCTCACGGTGCTCGCGCCGCAGGTCGCCGGCTACGTCACCGAGGTGCGTGTACAGGACTTCGAGCAGGTCCGCCAGGGCCAGGTGCTGGTGCGCATCGATGACAGGCAGTACCAGCAACGGGTCGCCCAGCGGCGCGCCGAACGGGACGCCGCACGCTTCGAGCTGGAAAACCTCGACCAGCAGCTGGCCGCCGACCGCGCCACCCTGGCCGTCCGCCGCGCCGACCTGTTCGCCGCCGAAGCCGAACTGGTTCGTGCGCGGACCGATGAGCGCCGTGTCGATGAGTTGGCCGAGCGCGGCTCCGTCTCCATTCGCGAGCGCGATCAGGCCCGCGCCAGCGCCCTCGCAGCCAAGGCAAACGTACAGAAAGCGCGTGCTGCCATCGAGATCGCCGAGCAGACGCTCAAGGCCAGCGATGTCTCCCGTGGCGGCCTGCACGCGCGGGTACAGATCGCCGAGGCCACCCTGCACCAGGCCGAGATCGACCTGGCCAACACCGAAATCGTCGCCCCCACCGCCGGCCGTGTCAGTGAAGTGGGGGTGCGCCTGGGCCAGTACGTTTCAGCCGGGTCCCAGCTGCTCTTCCTGGTTCCGCCCAAGCTCTGGGTGATCGCCAATTACAAGGAAACCCAGACGGCAAACATGCGCGCCGGGCAGCCGGTCATCTTCGAGGTCGACGCGCTGGACGGTGCGCGTCTTACCGGGCGCGTCGAGCGCCTGGCTCCGGCAACTGGTTCCGAGTTCAGTGTCCTGCGCCCGGACAATGCCACCGGCAACTTCACCAAGGTCGTACAGCGCCTCCCGGTGCGCATCGCCATCGATCCCGATCAGCCACTGCTCGAGCGCTTGCGTCCCGGCCTGTCGGTCATCACCCACGTGGACACCGCTGCGCAATGAAGCTGTATGGCCTGTTTGGCGCGCTGACGCTCGGTTTGCTCTGCGCTTGCGTACCGCACCGTGAACCGATACCCCAGCAGGCTCGGCTAGAGGAGATACCTGCTCAGTGGCGCAGCCCTGCCGATGGCACAACCCCCATCGAGCGATGGTGGCAGGGTTTTGGCGACCCCGCGCTGGCGGCGCTGGTCGAGCGGTCGTTGGCGCGCAACACCGACCTGCTGACCGGGGCGGAGCGCCTGAACGCCGCCCGCGAGCAGATCCGACTGTCTCGCGCGGCCCTCTTGCCGAGTTTGGATGCCGTGCTCGGGGCCGAGCGCAGCCAGGATTTCGGCGCAGCCGGCCTGACCACCACCACTGCCGCGCAGCCTGGCCTCCAGCTCAGCTATGAAGCGGACCTGTGGGGACGCCTCGCCCGTCTGCGCCAGGTTGCCGAATTGCAGTACGAGGCTTCGGCGGCCGAACAGCAAAGTCTGCGCCTGGCGGTCGTCGCCACTGTGGCGCAGGGCTATGTGTCCTTGTTGTCGCTGGATCGCCAGCTCGCGCTGACCCACGAAACCGTGGAGTCGCGGCAGGCGGCGCTGCACCTGGCCGAGGATCGGGCGCGGATGGGCTACACCTCGGAGCTGGAGCTGACCCAGGCCCGCGCCGAGTTCGAAGCCGCGGCGCAGCTGGTACCGCAACTGGAACAGGCCATCGTCGAGCAGGAGCATGCACTACGTCGGCTCGCCGGCGACTCACCCGGCCCGGTGGCGCGCGGTACGCTGGATGCGCTGCATCCACCCGCAGTGCCCGGCGCCCTCCCCGCGGCACTGCTGCGCCAACGCCCCGATCTGTACCAGGCCGAACAGCAGCTGGCGGCCAGTGACCTGTTCCTCGACAGCGAACGTGACCGCTTCCTGCCGCAAGTGCAACTTTCCGCGAGCCTCGGGCGCCTCTATGTCAACGCGCTGGATTACGACCCGGTAAAGGTCTGGAACCTGGGCGCCAGCGTGCTCGCCCCGCTGTTCGATGGTGGCCGCCGCGAAGCCGGCGTCGCGGTGGCCACGGCCGAGCGTAATCAGGCGGCCTATGCCTATCGCGCGGCAGTGCTCACCGCCTTCAGTGAAGTGGAGAATGCCCTCTCCGGCCTGGATCGCCTGGCCAGCCAGAGCGACCGCATCGAAGCACGCCGCACGGTACTGACACGCTCACTGGAGATCGCCGAGGACCGCTATCACGGTGGCTATTCGTCCTATCTCGAAGCGCTCGATGCCCAGCGCAACCTGTTCGATACCCAGCTGACGGAAGTGCAACTGCGGGAGGCGCGAATCAACCGCCTGATTCAGCTCTATCGCGCGCTGGGCGGGGGCTGGCAAGCGCCAGAACATGCAGCTGACGGGTCCTGATCGCCTTGTGCAACGGACGGCTGGCAGAAAGGTGAGGCCTGTATAAAAGCAAAAAAAACGCCAGCAGACGCTGGCGTTTTTCATGCCGCTACAAGCGGATGCGCTGACAGTCAGCTGCGGGCGCGCGCCGCGTCGCGCAGTGCCTTGACCTGATCATGGTTGCGCTGCACGCCCTGATACTGGCGTTCCACGACGATCCGCACTTCGGCCGGCAGATCTTTTTCCAATGCCTTGCGGTAGCTCTTCACCGCAACATCTTCACCACGCTCGCACTCGTTGAGGATGGCCTCATCGTCCTTGCCGGTGATCATCGACTTGAGGTCGACCCAACGGCGGTGCATATCGGCCGCCATGCTGGTGCTGGTTTCCGGATCACCGCCCATCGAGCGGACCAGCTGCTGCAGCTCGGCAGCGGCCGTGGCGCAATCGCGCGAACGTTGATTCATGATGCTCTTGAGTTGCGGATCGCGCAGGTCTTCGGCGCATTCGAGGAAGCCTTTTTCGCCATCCTTGCTGGTTTCAATCAGGTCGTTGAGCACTGAAATCGTGTCTTTCGTATCCATCTTGTACCTCCTGACAAGTCGACTCGGAAAGGGCCACATCGCTGCCGCCCGCGTTATAAAGTCGACTGCCCACGCACCACAAAGGTTCAGCGAAACCGCCCGAAGGCAGTGCAGGGCTCAGCCGAATCGCCCCAAAATCGCGCCTCGCAGCGCGGCTCAGCCTGCAGCGACACGAGCATGGAGGGGCATTGGCCGGCCTAACAGGTAACCCTGCGCCTTGTTCACTTCCAAGCGCCGCAACATGGCCAGCTCTTCGCGCGTTTCGACGCCTTCGGCCACCACCTTGCAGCCTGTCTCCTCGGCAAAACGGATCAGTGCAGCAGCCAAGGCGCGGCTGCCAGTGTCGCTATCGATATTACGGATCAGGCTACTATCGAGCTTGATCACATCAGGCTTCAGCTTGAGGATGTGGCGGAAGCTGGCGTAGCCGGCGCCCGCATCATCGACAGCCAGGCGCAGTCCTTTGCTGCGCAGCGGCTCGAGCGCTTCAGCGAGCAATGCATAATCCTGTACGCAAGCGTGCTCGGTGACCTCCAGCATCAGACGCACCATTGGCTGGTGGGCCAGCACATTGTCCAGCGCCCCGGCAAGAATGGTGTCGGGCGAGACGTTCAGCGACAGGTAGCTGTTGGGCGGCAACCGATCCATGCCTTTCAAAGCCGCTTCAATCAGTGCTACCTCCAGCTCTTGCTGCAGGCCCACCTGCCCCGCCTCATCGAACCACTTGTCCGGCGTGCGTTGCGGCTCTGCGCTGAACCGAGCCAGCGCCTCATGGCCAACGATGCGGTTCTCTACAAGATGCACGATTGGCTGATAGACCACGCCATAGGCGCGGTTGGCCAACACCGCTGCGACCCGATTGCGCTTCGCCTCGCGTGCATCCAGTCTTTTCGCCTGGGATTCGAGCAACCGCCCGGCGAATGCTGCAAACAGGCGCAACGTGTTGAGATCGCGCTCGTTCAGGCTACTGTCCGGCCGTGTGCTGAAGCAGCAGAAAGTACCGTAGAGCGCACCATCGCTGAAGCGGATAGGCACGCTCAGATGGGCGCCAACCGGCAGCTCGGCGGTAACCGGCAGGAGCAACGCTTCAGCGAGCTGCGTGGCGTCGTTGATCAGCTCGGGCAGGCGCCCGTCAACAACCCGTTGGCAGTAGCTTTCCTCTAGCGGACCGGAGTCACCAACGCAGAGCGTCAGGTGTTCGGTCCGGCCGTCGACGTGTCGGAAGATGCGGGCACCCTCGCTGAACTCGGCAACGAACGCCACCTCCATTCCCAAGTGGTTGCGCACGGCGTGCAAGGCCTCGCATAGCATCGTGCCGATCGACAGGTTGCCGGCCTCCAGCTTCGCCAGCATCGCTGCGGGGTCCAACACTTCGCGGGTTGAATCTAGGTGTCTGAGCATCCATACCTCCTGCAACAACCGAATCAATATCGATTGGCCACTACCTAGGCCTGTTCGAGACATAGAACAGGCCAGGAACTGGCCAATAGCCAGCACCGGAACATGCCAGCCGACAAGCGGTGGCATGGCAGCTCCAGATGCTCAGGCCGACCGTCGCCAGGCGCGAGCGACCATAGATTTATCAGCCCTCATCGACTGCAAGGCGTACCCATGTCGGGGCATGGTCACTGGCATGTGCCTGGTCGCGCACCCAGCGGTCGACGCCGGCATCCTGCAGCCGCGGCGCGAGGTCCGGGCTGAGCAGCAGATGGTCGATGCGCAGCCCGGAGTTCTTTTGCCAGTGCTGGCGAAAGTAGTCCCAGAAGGTGTAGATGCGCTCGTCCGGGTACGTGGCGCGCAACGCGTCGGTCCAGCCCTGCGCCAGCAGGCGCTCGAAGCATTCGCGGCTTTCCGGCTGCAGCAGCGCGTCCTTCTTCCAGGAGCGCGGGTTGTAGATGTCCTCGTCGGTCGGTACCACGTTGTAGTCGCCGGCCAGCACTACCGGGTGGCCGCTGGCGAGCAGGCCGGCGGCGTGCTCTATGAAGCGCTCGAACCAAGCCAGCTTGTAATCGAACTTCGGCCCCGGTTGCGGGTTGCCATTGGGCAGGTAGAGGCAGGCAACGATCACGCCCTGCACGGCCGCTTCCAGATAGCGGCTGTGGCTGTCATCGGGATCGCCCGGTAGCCCGCGGCGGATCTCCAGCGGCTCGCAATCGCGGGCCAGGATCGCCACGCCATTCCACGACTTCTGCCCCTGCCAGATCGCGCCATAGCCGGCCGCGCGGATGTCATCGATGGGAAAGTCGGCGTCCTGCGCCTTGAGTTCCTGCAGGCAGACCACATCAGGCTGCTCGCGCGCCAGCCATTCGAGCAGATTGGCCCGACGTGCACGGATGCCATTGATGTTGTAGGTAGCGATTTTCAGACTATCCACAAGCGCGTCTCTCACAGGCGGTTATATCCACCTTAGCTGTGACAGCGCAGTGAGGCTTCCCGATCCGGTGCCAGTGATCGGAATCAGGCCGCCGTTTCGGCGAAACGCAGGGTGAATTCGGTCATCTCCGTGTTGCTATGCACAACCACCTCGCCGCCGTGCAGCTGCATGATCGAACGCACAATGGCCAACCCGAGGCCGCCGGAATCGCCCGGCTCGGCGCGTGACGGATCGCAGCGGTAAAAGCGGTCGAACAGCCGCGGCAGATGCTCGGCTGCAATCGCCGGCCCCTGATTGATCACACTGACCGACCGCCAGCCGTCCTCTGAGCCGCTGACGATGCGCACCGGGCTGTCACTGGCGCCGTAGCGCAGCGCATTGGCAATCAGGTTCGCCAGCGCCCGGCGAATCAGTTCGGGGTCGCCACACAGCTCGCCCTCGGTTTCATCGAGCAGCTGAATGCCGCGCTCTTCGGCGACGCCTTCGAAGTAGTCGCACAGTTGCTCGACCAGTGTCGGCAGTGCAAAGCGCTGCCGCTCGATGGCCGCCGCCGGCTGCTCGGCACGGGCGAGAAACAGCATGCTGTCGATCATCCGCGCCAGACGCTCGTACTCTTCCTGATTGGACACCAGCAGCGCGTGATAGGCCTCGGCATCGCGGTCCCTGTGCAACAGCTGCTGGGTCTGCCCCATGAGATTGCCGAGCGGCGTACGCATCTCGTGAGCCAAGTCCTCGCTGAAGCGCGACAGCCTGGCGAAACCCTGCTCCAGTCGGGCCAGCATCTGGTTCAGCGCGGCACGCAGCGGTTCCAGTTCGCTGGGCATCGTCGAGTCGTCGATGCGCAGGTGCAGATGCTGCACGTCGATGGCCAGCGCCTGTCGGGTCAGGTGCCGCACCGGGCGCAATGCGCGCCGGCTGATCAACCAGCCGAGCACGGATGCCAGCATCGCGCCAACGCTCAGTGCCCACCACAGCTTGGCGCGATAGGCACCGAGCATCTGTTCGCGCTCGCTCAGCAGGCGCCCGGCCACCAGCGTCAGCCCCGCCTCGCCCGGAAGCCGACGCCAGGCTAGCCGCGCCCCATCAGCATCGGTCAGCGCCGCAGCGTCGCTGGCCGGCAATGTCGGAATGGGCAGCCGCGCCGGGTTGATCTCGATCAGCGCGCGTCCCTGAGCGTCGAGCAACCAGAGCAGGCTGTCGCGATTGCCCAGCATGTTTTCGTAAAGCTGCGGACGTTGCCGAAGCGCCTCAACGCTGGTGCTGTCCTCGAGCAAGGCCTGCATGCGCTCCAGTCGGCCGAGCAGCGCCTGATCGTCACGCCAACTGATTTCCCGGTCCAGCGAGCGGTACAGATACAGTCCGATGGCACCGAGCAGCACCACCGCCACAAGGGCGAAGGCCAGCGCCAGGCGCAGGCTGAGCGAGCGTGGCAGCAGGCTCATGCCGAGACGTCCAGCACGTAGCCCATGCCGCGCACGGTGTGGATGAGCTTGAGCGGGTACGGATCGTCGACCTTGGCGCGCAGGCGGCGGATCGCGACGTCGACCACGTTGGTGTCACTGTCGAAATTCATCTGCCAGACCTGCGAGGCGATCTGCGCGCGGGACAGCACCTCGCCCTGGCGACTGAGCAACAGGTGTAGCAAGGCGAACTCCTTGTTGGTCAGGCTGATGCGCTCGCCCTGGCGGGTGACGCGGCGGCGCAGCAGGTCCAGCTCCAGATCGGCGACGTGGAAACGTTCGACCTCACGCGGCGGGCCGCGGCGCAGCAGGGTGCGTACCCGCGCCAGCAGCTCCGCGTAGGAGAACGGCTTGACCAGATAGTCGTCAGCGCCCAGCTCCAGCCCGCGCACACGGTCTTCCACCGCATCGCGCGCCGTCAGGAACAGCACCGGCGTATGCGCAGAGCGTTTGCGCACCACCTGCACCAGCTGCCAGCCATCGAGCCCCGGCAGCATGACGTCGAGGATCACCAGGTCGAAGGTCTCCTCCTCGATCAGGTATTTGCCATCGACGCCGTTGCGCGCCACCTCGACGCGATAGCCAGATTCCTCCAGCCCACGCTTGAGGTAGTCGGCCGTCTTGGCCTCGTCCTCCACCACCAGAATTCGCATCGGATCACCTCGCTGATGGCGCATAGGTTATGGGAGTCGCCGCACTGCGAGCCATTACAAAAGCGTAATGCGCAGGCAACGGTTCTGACGGGCAGGCATCGGCACCATGCGCCCCGAAGCTCAGCCACCCAAGGAAAAACCGATATGCGTATCGCCGCCACACTGTCATTGCTGACGCTGGCAGTGCTTACCCCGGCCCTGAGCGCCAACGCCGCCACACCAGCGCCGATCACCCAGCAGAACGTCTCGCTGGCGCTGGCCGACGGGCTGATCCAGGCCACGCTGGACCAGTGCCACGCGGAAAACCGCACGGCGGTGGTCGCTGTGGTCGATCGCGGCGGCAATCTGGTTGCCCTGCGCCGGGACGACAACGTCGGCCCGCACAACACCCTCGCCGCCCAGCGCAAGGCCTACACCGCGCTGTCGAGCAAGACCCCGACCCGTCTGTTCGCCGAGCGCGCCGCCGCTACGCCGGACGCCGCCAACCTCAACACGCTGGATGAGCTGTTGCTGCTCGGCGGTGGCGTGCCGCTGAAGGTCGGCGACGAGGTGATTGGTGCCATCGGCGTGGCCGGTGCCGGCGGTGCCAAGAACGACGAGGCCTGCGCCATGGCCGCCATCGAAAAACTGCTGCCCTCCTCCCACTGAAGAAAAGGAAAACCCCATGAAAGCACTACGTTCAATCGCCGCCGGCTTGATGTTCAGTGGCCTGTCCGGTCTCACCCTCGCAGCTGGCAACCCGCTCAGCGTGCACGTGCTGAACCTGGAAAACGGCCTGCCGTCACCGGACGTACGCGTCACCCTGGAACAACGTCAGGGTGACACCTGGAAATCACTCAACAGCGGCGAGACCAACGCGCAGGGTCGGATCACGGCGCTCTACCCGGAAGGCAAGGCGCTGGAGAAAGGCACCTATCGCGTCACCTTCATGACTGGCGACTGGTTCGCCACGCAGAAGGCCAGCACCTTTTTCCCCGAAGTTCCGGTGATCTTCGAAGCCGATGGCAGCGTCGAGCACTACCACATCCCGCTGCTGCTGAGCCCCTACGGCTTCTCCACCTACCGCGGCAACTGAGCCGCTCAGCGCACTTCCCAATAGCCCGGTGCGTTGTAGATATCCTTCAGGTAGTCGATGAAGAAACGCACCTTGGCCGGCAGATAGCGCTGCTGCGGGTACACCGCCTGGATGTCGTAGGCCGGCAGCGCGTACTCGTCGAGTACCGTGACCAGCTCGCCGCGCTTGAGCTCGGCCTGGATCTCCCAGGTCGAGCGCCAGCCGATGCCCAGGCCCTGCTTGACCCAGTCGAACAGCAGCTCACCGTCATTGCAGTCCAGATTGCCAGCCACGCGGATCGCCACCTGCCTGCCGTCGCGCAGAAAGGTCCAGCCGCGTTGCTGCCCGCCCTGCAGGTTGAAGGCCAGGCAGTTGTGCTCGGTCAGCTCTTCCAATGCCGTCGGCGTACCGTGGCGGGCGAAGTACTCCGGCGAGCCACAGACCACCCGCCTGTTCGGAAACAGCCGCACCGCCACATAGTTGGGGTCGGTCACCTCACCGATGCGAATGCCCATGTCGTAACCGTGGCGCACCAGATCGACCACGCTGTCGGTGAAGTTGAACGACAGTTGCAGGTCCGGGTAGCGCGCCTGGAACGCCGGTGCGTGCGGGCCGATATGCCGTCGCCCGAATGCGGCCGGCGCCGACACCACCAGGTGGCCGCGTACTGAGGTGCGGTCGTGGCTGATGCTGGCGTCCACCTCATCGAAGTCCTTCAGCAGCCCGCGGGCGCGCTCCAGATACTGCTCACCCAGATCGGTCAGCGACAGGCCGCGGGTGGAGCGGTGCATCAGCTTGACGCCCAGATGCCGCTCCAGCGCATCCAGCCGCCGCCCCATCACCACCGGGGTGACGTTCTCCTTGTGCGCGGCGGCGGCGAAGCTGCCGCAGTCGGCCACCAGCACGAAGCTGCGCAGGGTCGTATAGCGATCCATTCGATACTCCTGATATCGACAGAACTGAAGTCTCGGCCAATTCCTCCACGGAATCCAGGGCGGCATGCTTGGGCCACGTATAAAAACTATCGAGTTACCCAGGAGGAACGATCCATGGCCCGAATGAGAGCAATCGATGCCGCCGTCGCGGTGTTGCGCAAGGAAGGCATCGACACCGCCTTCGGCATCCCCGGAGCCGCGATCAATCCGCTGTATTCCGCCCTGCGGGCCGATGGCGGCATCCGTCATATCCTCGCCCGCCACGTCGAGGGTGCCTCGCACATGGCCGAGGGCTATACCCGTGCCAAGCCAGGCAACATCGGCGTGTGCATCGGCACCTCCGGCCCGGCCGGCACCGACATGATCACCGGCCTGTACTCGGCTTCCGCCGACTCCATTCCGATCCTCTGCATCACCGGGCAAGCACCGCGTGCCCGCCTGCACAAGGAAGATTTCCAGGCCGTGGACATCGAGTCCATCGCCAAGCCGGTCACCAAGTGGGCAGTCACCGTACTCGAGCCGGCACTGGTCCCGCGCGTGTTCCAGCAGGCCTTCCACGTGATGCGCTCCGGCCGCCCCGGCCCGGTGCTGATCGACCTGCCGTTCGACGTGCAGATGGCCGAGATCGAGTTCGACGTCGACACCTACGAGCCGCTGCCAGTCTATAAGCCGGCAGCAACCCGCAAACAGATCGAGAAAGCCATCGACATGCTCTGCGCCGCCGAGCGCCCGCTGATCGTCGCCGGTGGCGGCATCTACAACGCCGCGGCCGAGGCCTTGCTGGTGGAATTCGCCGAGACCGTGGGCGTGCCGGTGATCCCGACGCTGATGGGCTGGGGCTCGATCCCCGACGACCATCCGCTGATGGCCGGGATGTGCGGGCTGCAGACCAGCCACCGCTACGGCAACGCGACCCTGCTCGAATCCGACTTCGTGCTCGGCATCGGCAACCGCTGGGCCAACCGTCACACCGGCTCCGTGGAGACCTATACCAAGGGCCGCACCTTCGTCCACGTCGACATCGAGCCGACCCAGATCGGTCGGGTGTTCGCGCCGGACTACGGCATCGTCTCCGATGCCCGCGCCGCGCTGGAGCTGTTCGTCGACGTGGCCAAGGCGCGCAAGGCCGAAGGCCGTCTGCCGGATCGCCGCGCCTGGGCCGCCGACTGCCTGGAACGCAAGCGCACGATGTTGCGCAAGACCAACTTCGACAGCGTGCCGATGAAGCCGCAGCGCGTGTACCAGTGCATGAACAACGCCTTCGGCAAGGACACCTGCTACGTCAGCACCATCGGCCTGTCGCAGATCGCCGCCGCGCAGTTCCTGCACGTCTACCAGCCACGCCACTGGATCAACTGCGGCCAGGCCGGTCCGCTCGGCTGGACCATTCCGGCGGCGCTCGGTGTGGTTGCCGCCGACCCGGCGCGCAAGGTGGTGGCGCTGTCCGGCGACTACGACTTCCAGTTCATGATCGAGGAACTGGCCGTCGGCGCGCAGTTCAAGCTGCCCTACCTGCACATCCTGGTGAACAACGCCTACCTCGGGCTGATCCGCCAGGCGCAGCGCGGCTTCGACATGGATTACTGCGTGCAGCTGGGCTTCGAGAACATCAATGCCGACCAGAGCGGCATGGAAGGCTACGGTGTCGATCACGTCGCGGTGGTCGAGGGCCTGGGCTGCAAGGCGCTGCGCGTGTTCAAGCAGGAAGACCTGCGCCCGGCCATTGAGCAGGCCCAGGCCTGGATGGCCGAACACCGCGTGCCGGTGGTGATCGAGGTGATCATCGAACGGGTGACCAATATCGCCATGGGCACCGAGATCGACGCCATCAACGAGTTCGAGGCGCTGGCCGAAGGCCGGGAAGACGCGCCGACGGCGGTTGGATTGCTGGACTGATTCGCCCGTAACCACAACCGCGTGGAAGACGCTTCACGGTCTTCCACGGGGCGGCCACCCGTCCTACCGGCCGCCGCAGTTATCAGCGACGGGCACCGAAGCAACCGTAGGGTGGATATCGCGAAGCATATCCACCGCAACGCAATACCCAGGGTGGTCACCACACCACCGCAATGCAGAACCGAAATTGATCCCTACAGATCAGGAGAGAGAACCATGCCCCGCTTTGCCGCCAATCTGTCCATGCTGTTCACCGAGGTCGATTTCCTTGACCGCTTTGCCGCCGCTGCCGAAGCCGGCTTTACCGGCGTCGAATACCTGTTCCCCTACGACCACCCGGCCGAGGAGATCAAGGCCCGGCTGGACGCCAACCAGCTGACCCAGGTGCTGTTCAACCTGCCGGCCGGCGACTGGGCTGGTGGCGAGCGCGGCATCGCCATCCTGCCGGAGCGGGTCGAGGAATTTCGCGCCGGCGTGGACCAGGCCATCGCCTACGCCAAGGTGCTGGGCAACACCCAGGTCAACTGCCTGGCCGGCATTGCCCCGCGTGGCGCCGACCTCGGCCAGCTGGAAATCACCTTTATCGAGAACCTGCGCTACGCCGCGCAGAAGCTCGAGGAGGCCGGCATCCGCCTGGTGATGGAGATGATCAACACCCGCGACATCCCGCGCTTCTTCCTCAACAACACCTCCCAGGCGCAGGAGATCCGCGGCAAGGTCGGTCACGCCAACCTGTTCCTGCAGTACGACATCTACCACATGCAGATCATGGAGGGCGACCTGGCGCGCACCATCGAGAACAACCTGGCGGCGATCAACCATATCCAGCTGGCGGACAACCCCGGACGCAACGAGCCAGGCACCGGCGAGATCAACTACCGCTTCCTGTTCGAGCACCTGGATCGCATCGGCTACCAGGGCTGGGTCGGCTGCGAGTACAAGCCGGCCACTACCACCGAAGCCGGCCTTGGCTGGCTGAAAAGCCACAACGCCATCTGACCCGAACTGAATCGAATTGAAGGAGATTACTCATGGCTAAGATCGGATTTATCGGCACCGGCATCATGGGCCTGCCCATGGCTCAGAACCTGCAGAAAGCAGGCCACGACATCTTTCTGTCCACGCATCACGACGCCGCGCCGGCAGCTCTGCTCGAGGCCGGCGCAGTCGCCCTGGCCAACCCGAAGGAAGTCGCCCAGGAAGCCGAGTTCATCATCGTGATGGTGCCGGACACCCCCCATGTCGAGGACGTGCTGTTGCGCGAGAACGGCATTGCCGAAGGCGTCGGGCCGAACAAGCTGGTGATCGACATGAGCTCGATCTCGCCCAGCGCTACCAAGGCGTTTGCCGAGAAGATCAACGCCACCGGAGCCCAGTACCTCGACGCCCCGGTATCCGGCGGTGAAGTCGGCGCCAAGGCGGCCACCCTGTCGATCATGGTCGGCGGCAGCGAAGAAAGCTTCGCCCGTGCCCTGCCGCTGTTCCAGGCGATGGGCAAGAACATCACCCTGGTCGGTGGCAACGGCGATGGCCAGACCGCCAAGGTGGCCAACCAGATCATCGTTGCGCTGAACATTCAGGCGGTGGCCGAAGCCCTGCTGTTCGCCGCACGCAACGGTGCCGACCCGGCCAAGGTGCGCGAGGCGCTGATGGGCGGTTTCGCCGGCTCGAAGATTCTCGAGGTGCACGGCGAGCGCATGATCAAGGGCACCTTCGACCCGGGCTTTCGCATCAGCCTGCACCAGAAGGACCTCAACCTCGCCCTGGCCGGTGCCCGCGAACTGGGCCTGAACCTGCCCAACACCGCCAACGCCCAGCAGGTGTTCAGCACCTGCGCGGCCATCGGCGGCAGCGGCTGGGACCACTCGGCGCTGATCAAGGGCCTGGAGCACATGGCCAACTTCTCGATCCGCAAGGAGTAAAGCCTTCGAGCGCGCGGCAACAGGCCAGCGACCCCACCTTCAGGGACAGACAGACCAGGTGGTGGGTCGTCGTGAAGCCTCACGCAGCGCACTCAAAGGGTCGGGTCACAGGTTCGCCAGGCCGGAATCATCGCGTCTCCCCACGACCAGCATGACCTGCGTACCTCAGCCCGACCGCCGTCACCAGACGGCACCTTTTCGATTCGCCCGGCACAAGGAGTCACGGCCCGACTGCCGGGTGGGTCGATTTCAATTGCAGACCTTAGCGCTTGCATTGGCGAGCCCTAAGGTCTGGAATCGGTTGCAGACCTCATACAAGGAGCTTCAGATGACCCTCGACCCACAAGCCCTGCTGCGCCAGTTGTTCGACAGCGCCATCGAGGCCGCCCACCCGCGCCATGTGCTCGCCGACCATCTGCCCGAAGACCGCAGCGGCCGGGCCATCGTCATCGGCGCCGGCAAGGCGGCCGCGGCCATGGCCGAAGCCATCGAGAGGGTCTGGGAAGGCGAACTGTCCGGGCTGGTGGTGACCCGCTACGAGCACCACGCCGACTGCCGGCGCATCGAAGTGGTGGAGGCCGCACACCCGGTCCCGGACGATGCCGGCGAACGCGTCGCCCGCCGTGTGCTGGAGCTGGTCAGCAACCTCGAGGAAAGCGATCGGGTGATCTTCCTGCTCTCCGGCGGCGGCTCGTCGTTGCTGGCATTGCCGGCCGAGGGCATCTCGCTGGCGGACAAGCAGGCGATCAACAAGGCGCTGCTGCGCTCCGGCGCGCACATCGGCGAGATGAACTGCGTGCGCAAGCACCTTTCGGCGATCAAGGGCGGGCGCCTGGCCAGGGCCTGCTGGCCGGCCAGCGTGTACACCTACGCGATCTCCGACGTGCCCGGCGACGAAGCCACGGTGATCGCCTCCGGGCCGACCGTCGCCGATCCGACCACGTCGGCCGAGGCGCTGGCGATCCTCGAGCGCTATCACATCGAGGTGCCGGCCAACGTGCGTGCCTGGCTCGAAGACCCACGCTCGGAAACCCTCAAGCCGGGCGACCCGATGCTCTCGCGCAGCCATTTCCGGCTGATCGCCACGCCGCAGCAGTCGCTCGATGCCGCTGCCGAGGTGGCCCGTGGCGCCGGTATCACCCCGCTGATCCTCGGTGATCTGGAAGGCGAAGCGCGCGAGGTGGCCAAGGTGCATGCCGGCATCGCCCGGCAGGTGGTGCTGCACGGCCAGCCGATTGCCGCGCCCTGCGTGATCCTCTCCGGCGGCGAAACCACGGTGACCGTGCGCGGCAACGGCCGTGGCGGACGCAACGCCGAATTCCTGCTTGCCCTCACCGAAAGCCTGCAAGGCCTGCCCGACGTTTACGCCCTGGCCGGCGACACCGATGGCATCGACGGTTCCGAGGACAACGCCGGCGCACTGATGGCCCCGGACAGCTTCGCCCGCGCCGAAGCAAAGGGCCTGCGCGCCGCCGATGCGCTGGCCGACAACGACGGCTATGGCTACTTCGCCGCGCTGGACAGCCTGATAGTCACCGGCCCGACGCGCACCAACGTCAACGATTTTCGCGCCATCCTGATCCTGCCGCCGTCCGCTTAGGGCGGCGGCGCTCACCTGTCAGCGAGCCTGCCATGACACCCGACAAGAAGGTCAAGATCCTCGCCACCCTCGGCCCCACCACGCGCAGCGTCGACGATGTGCGTGCCATGGTGCAGGCCGGCGTTAACCTGTTCCGCCTGAACTTCAGCCACGGCGAGCATGCCGACCATGCTGAGCGGTTCGCCTGGATTCGCGAGGTGGAGCGCGAGCTGAACCGGCCGATCGGCATCCTTATGGACCTGCAGGGGCCCAAGCTCCGCGTCGGCCGCTTCGCCGACGGCAAGGTGCGGCTGGATCGCGATCAGGCCTTCCGTCTGGATCTGGACCCGACGCCGGGCGACAACCGACGCGTGAACCTGCCGCACCCGGAGATCATCGCCGCGCTGGAGCCGGGCATGCAGCTGCTGATCGACGATGGACGTCTGCGTCTGACGGTCACCGAACGCCACAGCGATGCCATCGACACCCGCGTGGAAGCCGGTGGCGAACTGTCCGACCGCAAGGGTGTGAATGTGCCGGAAGCGCTGCTGGAGCTGAGCCCGCTGACCGAAAAGGATCGGCGCGACCTGGCCTTCGGCCTGCAACTGGGCGTGGATTGGGTGGCGCTGTCGTTCGTGCAACGTCCGCAGGATATTCACGAGGCGCGCAAGCTGATCGGCGAGCGCGCCTTCCTCATGGCAAAAATCGAGAAACCTTCTGCGGTGCAGCATCTGCGCGAAATCGCCCGGCTGTCCGACGCGATCATGGTCGCACGCGGCGATCTGGGCGTGGAGGTACCGCCGGAGAACGTACCGCGCATCCAGAAGAACATCGTGCGCATCTGCCGTCAGCTCGGCCGCCCGGTAGTGGTGGCGACGCAGATGCTCGAATCCATGCGCTTCGCCCCGGCGCCGACCCGCGCCGAAGTCACCGACGTGGCCAACGCGGTCGCCGAGGGCGCAGACGCGGTGATGCTGTCGGCGGAAACAGCCTCCGGCGATTACCCGCTGGAAGCGGTGAGCATGATGAGCAAGATCATCCGCCAGGTGGAAAGCGGCCCGGACTTCCAGGCCCAACTCGACGTACATCGGCCCAACGCCGAGGCTACGCTGCCGGATGCCATCAGCTGCGCGATCCGCCGTATCAGTGGCATCCTGCCGATTGCCGTGCTGGTCAATTACACCGAATCAGGTCGCTCCAGCCTGCGCGCCTCCCGCGAACGCCCGGCCACGCCGATTCTCAGCCTGACGCCGAGCACCGCCACCGCGCGCAAGCTCACGGTGGCCTGGGGTGTGTACTCGGTAGTGGATGCGCCGATGCGCGACATGGAGCAGGTCTGCGGTCACGCCCTGGAGCTGGCGCGCGCCCAGGGTATGGCGGGCAGTGGCGATACGGTGCTGATCACCGCCGGCGTGCCGCTCGGCCAGCCAGGCACGACCAACTCGCTGCGTATCGAGATACTCGACTAGATTGGCTGCCCGCCCACCTCGCAATGACCAAGTGGCTCAGCCCTTGGTCTCCAGCGGGTTCTGCTCCTGCGGGTAGCGATGTTCCTCCTCGATGCTGCCGTCGTCGCCGTGGACGTTCACCAGCGCGGTACGCAGCTTCATGTAGTCGCGGGTTTCATCGAGAATGTCCTGTCGATTCCCGGCTTCGAGCAACGCGCGCTGGTCGCCTTCTTCGCGTAGCACCCAGCGGTCGTCTTCGTGGGTGATGTGGTAGATCTCCATGGCCCTGTCTCCTGGCAATAAATGAATGCTCTGAACGCCCTTGTAAGAAAGCCGCCGGCGGATGAGGTTCGATTTATTGCAATGTGAATTTAACCCTTATAGGTCCATATGACCCCGTAAAGTCGTGGTTCTTTTTACCATCCTGACTCGGCAAACCTTGATTTCAGTCAAGTTCAGACCTGGAACGATTGTTGAAAGACTCCCCTGCATAACGTTTCGTGCTCGCCCATCGCGAATCACAGAACGACTATCCCACCAGAGGAGTATTCAATGCTTTGCGCTGAACAAATCGCCTTTATCAAGGCCACCGTGCCGCTGCTGGAAAGCGGCGGTGAAGCCCTGACCACCCACTTCTATAAGTTGTTGCTAGACGAGCATCCTGAGGTACAGCCGCTGTTCAACCAGGCTCACCAGGCCAGCGGTGAACAGCCGCGCGCGCTGGCCAACGGCGTGCTGATGTATGCCAAGCACATCGACCGCCTCGAAGCCCTCGGCCCGCTGGTAGGCCAGATCATCAACAAGCACGTAGCCCTGCAGGTGCTACCCGAGCACTACCCGCTGGTAGGCTCCTGCCTGCTGCGCGCCATTCGCGAAGTGCTTGGTGAGGAGATCGCCACCGAGGCGGTGATCGATGCCTGGGGCGCCGCCTACCAGCAGCTCGCCGACATACTCATCGGCCAGGAAGAAAGTCTCTATCGGGCCAAGGCTGCGGCGGAGGGAGGCTGGCGGGGCGCGCGGGGCTTTCGCATTACCCGTAAGGTTGCCGAGAGCGAAGAGATCACTTCCTTTCACCTGCAACCCGAAGATGGCGGCCCGCTGATGGACTTTCTGCCCGGCCAGTACATCGGCCTGCGCCTGGAGGTTGACGGCCAGGAGGTTCGCCGCAACTACTCACTGTCTGCCGCGAGCAATGGCAGCGAATACCGCATCAGCGTCAAGCGCGAGCCCGGTGGCGTCGCCTCGAATGCGCTGCATGCCATGCCCGAAGGTGCCGTACTGGAGCTGTTCGCACCTGCTGGCGAGTTCACCCTCGAGCCGGGCAACAAACCCCTGGTGCTGATCAGTGGTGGCGTCGGCATCACGCCAACCCTGGCGATGCTGGAGCAGGCGCTGGCCAGCACGCGTCCGGTTCACTTCATCCACTGCGCGCGCAATGCTGGCGTGCATGCATTCCGCCGCAGCGTGGATGCGCTGGCCGAGCGTCATGCACAGCTCAAGCGCTTCTACTGCTATGAGGAACACGACGGAGCGGGTGTAGCGCCGGATGCCGTTGGTCGCCTGACCGAGCAACAGCTTGGCGAGTGGCTGCCGGAAGACCGCAACGTGGATGCCTATTTCCTCGGGCCGAAACCCTTCATGGCTGCCGTCCGCCGTCAGCTGAAGTCGCTCGGTGTGCCGGAACAGCAAACCCGCTACGAGTTCTTCGGCCCCGCTTCAGCACTCGATTGATCCACTCGGAGGCTCGTGCGCCGCGAGCCTCTTCTCGAAGGAGACTCAGTCATGCTTTATCACTCCGCTTCCCCGCAACGCCTGATGAGCACAGCCAATGCACTGATGGTCGCAGGCGTGCTGCTTCTGCTGCTCGGCGTCAGCGGCGCCTATCTGTTCGACCGCCACCTGGCGATGGGCAGCATCATCGCATCGCACACACTGGTCATTCTCGGCCCTACAGCCTTGAAGGTCGGTTATGTAATGCGCTTGCTTGCCGAGCGAAGAGAAAAACTTGCTGCCTGATCTTATGCATTACTTTGCCGCTTCGCCTGTAATTTCACTCAGCCATAGTCTTACGCAGAATAAGGAAAACCATTCGTCTGCACTCGTATATAGGGGGAAACTCCTGCAGCCATACCCTCTCTGACACAGGGAAGGCTGATCGACCTCTCTCTTTCAGCCGTTGTGAAAGTCTCTATCCAGTCGAGGAGAAAAAGACATGGCACATAGTAATCCCGGCAATTTTGCCAATGATCGAGAGAAAGCCTCCGCAGCCGGCCGCAAGGGCGGCCACAATAGCGGGGGAAATTTCGCCAATGATCGCGAGAAGGCTTCAGAGGCCGGCCGCAAAGGTGGCCAGAACAGTCATGGCGGTGGTCGCAGCAGCTAATTGACGACAGCTATAAACAAGGCAGGCGCTTCGGCTCCTGCCTTTTTTATTTGTATTAGGTCGCTTTCCTGACCGTAATTTAAGCTTACGCAAATGCCAATAAAAAACTTAGCAACAAATTATCGAAAGCTATATTCGCCATGCAAATGAAACAGCGTGGGATTTATTAAGAACAATTTGAGATATCCGTATAACTGGCTCATCAGCCTGTTTAATGCAATGAAACTCCATCTACCTCGCTCGCCATTTGTAGATATCATCGGGGCTCTTTCCAATCTGGAGTCGTCGATGAACGGCAGCGCATTTTCCGAGCGAATCGTCCAGAGCCTGCTGGATACCGACTTTTACAAGCTCACCATGATGCAGGCAGTGCTGCATCACTATCCCAATGCAGAAGTGGAATGGGCCTTCCGCAGTCGTTCAGACGAAGACCTGGCGGCCTACCTCGGCGAAATCCGCCAGCAGATCGAAGCCCTGGCCGACCTGCAGATGACACTTGAGGAACTCGCCTTCCTCGAACGCATTCCCTACATGCAGCCGGACTTCATCCGCTTCCTCGGGTTGTTTCGCTTCGATCTGCGCTATTTGCGCGTGGACGTCGAGGACGGCGAGCTGGTGATGCATCTGCGCGGCCCCTGGCTGCACGTGATCCTGTTCGAGGTGCCACTGCTGGCCATCGTCAGCGAAGTACGCAACCGCGCACGTTACGCCCAGATCACTCTGGCGCAGGCCAGTGACAGGCTGGATGAGAAGCTGAGCTGGCTTCGCCGCCAGGCCAGTGCCGAGGAGCTGGCTAGCTTCACTCTGGCGGATTTCGGCACACGGCGGCGCTTCTCCTTTGCCGTTCAGGCAATGGTGGTGGAGCGGCTGCAGCATGACTTCCCCGGCCGCTTCGCCGGCACCAGCAACGTGCACCTGGCGCGAACGCTGAATGTGAAACCGATGGGCACCATGGCCCATGAATGGATCATGGCACACCAGCAACTCGGCCCGCGGTTGATCGATAGCCAGGTGGCGGCGCTGGACTGCTGGGTTCGCGAATATCGCGGTGCGCTGGGCATCGCGCTCACCGACTGCATCACCATGGATGCCTTCCTGCAGGATTTCGATCTCTACTTCGCCAAGCTGTTCGACGGCCTGCGCCATGACTCCGGCGATCCGTTGGTCTGGGCTGAGAAGGCCATCACGCACTACCAGCGCCTGGGCATCGATCCGCGGACACGCCAGCTGATTTTTTCCGACGGTCTGGACTTGGCCAAGGCACTGGACATCCATCGCGCTCTGGTCGGACGCAGCAACCCCAGTTTCGGTATCGGAACCGGACTCACCTGCGACATCCCCGGCGTAGAGCCGACCAACATGGTCATCAAGATGACGGCCTGCAACGGTCAGCCGGTGGCGAAGATTTCCGACTCACCGGGCAAGACTATGTGCCGCGACGAAGCCTTCGTGAGCTACATGCGCCACGTGTTCGGTGTTACCAATACCTGATGACGGCCACGATGCGATGACCCGCTTTAAGTACCGGCGCGCGCCTGACGTGCAATGCCCTGATTAACCTCCAAGGGCGAAAGCACCCTGCTGCTGCGATTCGCCCTGCTCAACTGCGCACAGGCGATTGCGCCCACTCGTCTTGGCGTAATACATGCGCTTATCCGCCAGTTCCAGCAGATCTCGATAGTCGCCAACCTGGTCGCAAGTACGCTCTGCCAGACCGATGCTCGCAGTTAGCGCCGTACCGTCTGGCCGGGTGCCGAGGCCCTCACCGACGATGCGTTCCAAGGCGCTGTGCGCCTGCTGCATGTCGGTGTCCGGCATGATCAGCAGAAATTCCTCACCGCCCCAGCGCAGCAGGCTATCGGAGCCACGTAGTTTCACCACCAAGCGCCTGGCAGCCTCGCGTAGCACTTGATCGCCGGCTTCGTGGCCATGGTTGTCGTTGATCGACTTGAAATGGTCGAGATCGATGAAGGCCAGCGCGAGCGCGCCATTCTTGCGCTGCGCGCTATCCCACTGCAGCCGCAGGATTTCCTCGCCGCTGCCACGGGAGAAAACCCCTGTGAGCGGATCACGAATCGCCTGACGTACCAGGGCGAACATGAACGCCAGCTGGCTCATGCTGGCCAGGCTGGCGACGCCGGCAATCAGGATCAGCAGCCAGAATGCACCAGCGAAAGACGGCCAGTTCAGTGTCGCCCAACTGAGGTACCCGGCCAGCGCCTGAGCCAGTAGCAAGAGCACGGATAGCACCAGGTTTTCAATCAGCGTCAGCGGGAAGATGGTCAACCCGGCCATCAGCACGAACGGCAGAAAGGCGTATCCGGCGCCAACCACAGCGGAAAACTGCGCCAGCTGATAACTGCCGAGCAAGGTGTGCGAGGCGATATAGAAGATGGTCGGAATGGCGAACAGAATCGCGATAGCCCGGTAAGCATCCAGCAGATTACCGCTCGGGCGATAAAACAGTAGAAGGCAGGTAAAGGCCAGGCAGGCCATCATCCGGAAACCGAGCAACGCCAGCCATAGCCGGGGCTCGAACACCATCAGGTCGATCAGGCTCCACAATGGGGTCAACACCGCGAACAGGAATGCGAACAGCCGTACGCGATTGACGATCAAGGTCGCGCGGCGCTGGCAGAGCAGCAGCGGATGGCGCCGCGGGCTGAGCAGATGGCGAAGCTCGTTGGGCTTGAGCTCGCTGGGCAGCAGGGAACTCAGACGGTTGCGCAGCAGGTCAAGAAGCGATGGCATTTTATTGTTGTACTCCCAGGGAGGGATGGCTCCAGGCGCAGCGCCTCCGACGATCCGGATGCCAAAGGGCTGGCTCTTCAATTCAAGGCAGATATCTGCCCGCAGATACGGGAGTGGTGTCACCCCAGGCGCGAGCGCGGCGCATGGTATCAGTTGGCCACTAACCAATCTTGAGCCAGGACAATGAAACCCACCACAAACGCCCAGTCCCCCTTAAGAACTAACGACCGTTAACGCCGAATCGCCCTTTCGAGGGCTTATCCGCTAGCGCAGCCGTCATTAGCGTGTCGGGGTCGCCCGCGTATGCGTGAGCGACGTATCCACAACAAAAACAACAAGGAGATACTCCGTGCAGAGCGCTCTCAAACCGCTTGCGGCAATCATTCTGCTCACCTGTGCAACCGGTACGGCAACAGCCAATAGCGGGCCGTTCAGCCAGTTTGTCGTTTTCGGCGACTCGTTGAGTGACGCCGGCAACTTCCCAGACCTACAAAGCCCGACGCTCGGCGGCAACCCCACCGGTGGCCTGCGCTTCACCAACCGTACAGGCCCCACTTATGGTGCGGGCGAATATAGCGGCGAAGTCGGCACGCAACGATTGGCCAGCATGCTCGGACTTCAATCGTTACCCTCCACACCAATCTTGCCGGCACTTCTCACCGGCAACCCGGACGGCACCAACTACGCCGTTGGCGGCTACCGCACCGACCAAATTCTCGATTCGATCAACTTTGAATCCACTGTGTCAGCGGGCGGCGCTACACGCACCCGATCGGGCTATCTGATCGAGAACCCAAGGATCGATAGCAACGCTCTGTATTACCTGAATGGCGGCGGCAATGACATCTTTCAGCTCACTACCAATCCGGTGACGATGGCCGCAGCGGCCGGCAATCTGGTCGCCGGCGTTGGTGCACTGCAAGGCGCCGGTGCCCGCTACATCATCGTCTCCGACCTGCCGGATGTCGGCATCACACCGCTGGGGGCCATCTCAGGCCCGGCAGCAGCCGCCACACTCAACTTCCTGAGCGACCAGTTCAACACCGAACTGGCGAGCCAGCTGCAAGCCCAAGGTGGCAACTACGTGCTGGTAAACAACCGCCTGCTGTTGGCAGAAGTACGTGCGGACCTCGCGGCCTTCGGCTTCGATCCTAACGTTGCGCAGACCGCCGTTTGCTTCGATCCATCGTCCTCGACGTCGCCCTGCCTGCCAGACCCGACCTACAGCCTCGGCGGTACTGCGCCAGACCCAAACCGTTTGCTGTTCAACGACGCTGTCCACCCGACCACCGCAGTCCATCAGATCAGCGCCGACTATCTGTATTCGATCATCTCCGCCCCGTGGGAAATCTCGCTGCTGCCGGAAATGGGCCGGTCGGCATTGCGCGCCCACCTGCAGCAGCTGGACAACGAGCTGTCCGCCCAGCGTGGCGACTGGCAGGCGGTCGGTGCCTGGCGCACCTTCGTCCAAGGCGGTTACAACCGACCTGAGTACGATGGTTACGGTGGCGGTGACGGGCACGGTTTGAGTCTCTCGCTGGGTGTTACCCATCGCCTGAGCGAAACCTGGCTGGCGGGCGTCAGCCTGGGCTTGGCGGAAAACTCGCTGGAGCTGGGTAGAAACGACTCCGACTACGACATGCGCAGCTATCTGGCCACGGCTTTCGCTCGCTACGAACAACAGCGCCTGTTCGCCGACTTCAGCCTCAGCGTCGGCTACCTCGACTACCACAACCTCAAGCGCACGTTCGCCCTTGGCGTCACCGAGCGCACGGAAAAAGGCGATACGGAAGGCACGCTCTGGGGGGCGGCAGCCAAGGTCGGATTCAACCTGATGCAACCAGGCGACCAACTGCAGTTCGGCCCCTTCGTCGGTGCCAGTTATCAGAAGGTCGAGGTCGACGGCTATAGCGAGCAAGGCGAGCGCTCCACTGCGTTGAGCTACCACGATCAGGAGCTGGACTCACTGCGCCTGTCGCTTGGCCTGTTTGGCGACTATGCGCTTAGCGAGCGCACGCGAATTTTCGGCGAGGTCGCGCGGGAGGTGGAGCGTGAGGACGACGACCGCCGTGATTTGCGCATGTCGCTGAACAGCGTATCGGGCAACAGCTTCGAGTTGCCGGGCGCGGTGCCGACTGGCGACCAGACGCGCTTTAGCGTTGGCCTGGCGCACCGCTTGACGCCAGGCCTAGCCCTGCGCGCCAACTACCATTATCGGGGTAACGACAACCGCGACCATGGACTTGGACTGTCTCTGGCCTGGGACTTGTAACGGTTCTAGAGGATGAAGCCGCCGCGATTGGGCGCGGCGGCTGGTCAAAACTGCAGGGCTCAGCGACCGTCGATCTGACCCTGCAGATTGGCAATCTGCCCCTGCATGGCGTTGATGGTGCGAGTGACCTGGGCGCGGAAGGAGTCGAACTCGGCCGTATTGGTGGCGCTCGGTGCCGGACGGTTGTCCACTTCGCTGCGCAGTACCAGGATGTCCTGCTCCAGCCGGCTGATCGCCTGGCTCTGGTTACCGCTCTGCTTCAACGCCGCCACATCCTTGCTCAGGCTGTCGATGCGACCCGCCAGCTTGGCCTGCTCGTCCAATGCCGACTTCAGCGAGGCCTGCTCGCTGCCAAGTGTCTTGACGCTCTCCGCGAGAGTTGCAGTGGTGCTCTGCTGAGCCTGCACGTCAGTCCCTAAGCGCTCAAGGCGCTTGCCCTGCTCGTCCATGCGCTGATCCTGATTGCCCTGCTTGCCGGCCAGGCTTTGCTGCTCGGTGGCAAAGGCCTGCTGCTTGCGGGCGAGGTCCACTGTCTGCTGCTCCAACTGCTTGATGCGCAGTTTCACCGCCTCGCTTTCAGTGGTCACGTTGGACTCTGTCGCCACAACCTTGCCGGAGATGTCCTGCAGACGCCCCGCGGCATCCTCACTGATACGCGCGAAGCTCTCCTGAGTGGCAACAAGCTGCATCTCCAGCATGGCAATCTTCTGATAGCTCCACCAGCCCAGTGCACCGAGGCTGATCAGCAGCGCCAGCACCATGACCCACAGCGGCGCCGTGCTCGCCTTGCTGCTGCCACCACTGCCCGCGCGGCGCTTCTGCCGCGAGCGTCCGTCGTCGCCGTGTTCAGCAGAGGTTTTCGGGACCGGGTCCAGATCCGGCGCGGGATAGGGTTCCACACGATCACGGCCTGCGGTCAGGCTAGGGATGTTGTCCAGTTCGTCACGGGCGTCGTTGCGCATGGGTTACCTTCAATGGCGCGGAGCAAAAAACAGCGCGCAGTATAGCGATTCGGGAAGCAGCCATCAGCGACGGCACGCATGCCGAGCAGATGCACCGCCGTAGAGCATTGCGCCGGCTGTGACGCGCATCACGGTGCATTAAAAATCAACGCCGATCCGCAGCGAAACGCCTTACGAACCTCGTGCGCGACACGACGGCAGACCGCTACACCACAGCAGCCGGGCACTTCGTCCAACAAACATGGAGGACACAGCGCCATTTGAAAAACCTGGTACGCCGATTGCTCTGTCTTCTATGCCAGCGGATAGACACTTCCGACAGGGATGTTGGGCCTTAGGGCAATTTACGAGGAACAAAGCATGGAGCTGAACAAGGCGGTTATCGACTGCATGCGCAGCCTGCGGCGCAGATTGCGCGATGAGCAGCAACTCGACATTCATCTCAATCAACCGGACGCGGTATCGGCCATGCTAACCGGCTGCATGCGTTCCAACGACGAGCTGACCCGCGAACTCGGGCGCCAGCTTGCCGGTTTCACTGACCAATTGCCGACACCTGTGCCGCCACCATCACGCTCCTCGACCAGCAGCGCCAGCGTGCGTATCTACCGAGGCCAGCGCGTTCTCGCCTGAGCGTCTCACTCGACCAGCAGCCAATCGCTGGCGCAACGCACCAGGTGTCGCGTCAGCTCATCGAGCAGTTGCCCGCCGTTGCGCCAATGGTGCCAGTACAACGGCACGTCTATCGGCGGCCCGGACAGCACATCGACCAATTCCCCGCGCGCAAGTTCGCCACGCACCTGTAACTCCGGCACCAATCCCCAGCCAAGGCCGCTTTGCAGCAGGTGCACAAAGCCCTCGGACGACGGGCATAGATGGTGAATGAACGCCTCTGCCCCACCGACTGCCGCCATATAACGGTGCTGCAACTGATCATCGGGACCGAAGACAACGGCTGGTACCCGTGCCAGATCTGCAGCGACTGCCGGCCGCTGAAAATGACGGCTGACGAATGACGGACTGGCCAGCGCCCGATAGCGCATCGCCCCCAGAAACTGGCTGCGTGCACCTGCCAACGGCCGCTCGGCGGCGCAAACGCAGGCTGCCACTTCGCCGGCGCGCATGCGCTTGAGCCCCACCGCCTGATCCTCAACCACATGATCAAGCAGTACCCGGTGCTCAGCGCAGAACGGTGCTACCGCGCCGGCCCACCAGGTCGCCAGGCTGTCGGCATTCAGCGCGATGCGCAGTCGCTCGGGCAGGCGGTTCTCATCCAGCGCCGGAACCTGCCCTTGCAGGTCACGCTCGAGCAACCGCACCTGCTGCACATGGTTGAGCAGGCGCTGCCCCAGCTCGGTTGGCCTGGGGGGCACGTCACGCAATAGCACAGGCTGGCCAACACGAGCTTCGAGCAATTTGATTCGCTGTGATATCGCCGACTGGGAAAGCCCGAGAGCCTGTGCGGCGCGCTCGAAACCACCCTGCTCGACCACCGCCGCAAGCGCCGCCAACAACTTGTAATCGAACATCAGTTTTCCTAATGCTACCGAAGCAAAATTTGTTTCTCTTATAGCTCAGCGATACGCAGACTCGCCAGCAGAAACCAACGAGGCGTGCGACATGAATGCGATCTGGCAGAGTTATATCAATGGTTTGGCAGTGGCGGCGGGGCTGATCATGGCGATTGGTGCACAGAACGCCTTCGTGCTGGCCCAGAGCCTGCGTCGCGAGCATCACCTGCCAGTGGCGGCGCTTTGCATCGTCTGCGATGTGCTGCTGGTAAGTCTTGGTGTTTTCGGCTTGGCCGCTCTGCTGGCAAGCAATCCAGTGCTGCTGGAAGTCACTCGCTGGGGCGGTGTGATCTTTCTGCTGTGGTATGGCTCGCTCGCCCTGCGGCGCGCAGCCAGGCCAAAGAGTCTGCAGAGCGCCGATGCGCAGCCCCGTCCGCTACGTGCGGTGCTGCTGGCAGCACTGGCCGTGACCTTGCTCAATCCGCACGTCTATCTCGACACCGTCGTACTGATCGGTACGCTCGGTGCACAGCAACCGGAACCTGGGGCCTATACGCTAGGTGCTGCCAGCGCATCGACATTATGGTTCATGACGTTGGCGCTTGGCGGCGCCTGGCTTGCACCCTGGCTGGCCCGCCCGCTCACCTGGCGCCTGATCGACCTCGGCGTGGCGGCCATGATGTTCGCCATTGCCGCGCATTTGGCCTTCGCTGGCTAGACCAGTGCGACCTTCCACCTCGCGTCTTTTCGCATCCGGCAAGGAACGCCCTGCCCCGCGCCGCGGTCCACGCAAGGCGCAGCCAATTGTCTGCCGCCCGGGGCATGCACCCGGCAACCGCTCTGGAACCTATATTCCATACAGTTGCCGCGTGGTTTTGCCGCAGGTCGGGTGCTATGATCGTTGGCTCGCAGACATGGAGCGGAACGCTTCAGTCTGCCTGTTCGGCCGACCGTGAACGGCCAGAGATTGCGCAAGCATGTAGCGAGCGAAGGGAACGACAGGGGGTCAAAAGCAGGACGCGCACGCATTTGCACCTGCTCGCCGGGATAGCCGGCACCACCCTCATACGCCCCTCCGAGCTGGCCGCATCAATCCTCGACACCTGAGTAGGAGATACATCATGGCTTTCGAATTGCCGCCGCTGCCATACGAAAAGAATGCTCTCGAGCCGCACATGTCCGCCGAGACGCTCGAGTTCCACCACGACAAGCATCACGCTACCTACGTCACCAACCTGAACAACCTGGTCCCGGGCACCGAGTTCGAAGGCAAGGACCTGGAAAGCATCATCAAGACCTCCTCCGGCGGCATCTTCAACAACGCCGCTCAGGTCTGGAACCACACCTTCTTCTGGAATTGCCTGGCGCCGAACGCCGGCGGCCAGCCGACTGGTGCGCTGGCTGATGCCATCAACGCGTCTTTCGGCTCCTTCGACAAGTTCAAGGAAGAGTTCACCAAGACCGCTATCGGTACCTTCGGCTCCGGCTGGGCGTGGCTGGTCAAGAAGTCCGACGGCAGCCTCGGTCTGGCGAGCACCATCGGTGCCGGCAACCCGATGACTGCAGGCGACAAGCCGCTGCTGACCTGTGACGTTTGGGAGCACGCCTATTACATCGATTACCGCAACGCTCGTCCGAAATTCGTCGAAGCGTTCTGGAACCTGGTGAACTGGGACTTCGTCGCGAAGAACTTCGCAGGCTAAGCCGCTCAGACCGCAGTAAATGAAATGCCCGCCTTCAACGCGGGCATTTTTCATTTAAGGCTTGAAGATTCTTTGCCGCTATACAGGTAAGTCGGGACGGCGTTACGCGCCTTACGGAATTGATCGACGACACGCAATGTTGCTTTCGGATTAACAGCCTGCGCTTGCATCCTGCGCCTTACTGACTGCACAGTCGGGGCTGCTGACTTTCCCGATGTTAATTGTCCCTTTGACGATTGCCGAATGACTATCAATACTTCCGCAACCGAGCGTGGGCACGGAGAAGGACCTTCATTTGAAGTTGGAAATGCGCAATAGCCTGTCGCGGAAGCTCCTGCGTGTCGTCCTGCTATCGGCTCTGGCGGTAGGGCTGGTGCTCAGCTGCGCGCAGATCATCTTCGGCGCCTATAAAACGCGCCACCTGATCGAAGCCGACGCCCAACGCATACTGCGCATGACGCGCGACCCGTCGACCCAGGCCATCTACAGCCTCGACCGCGAGATGGGCGCCCAGGTAATGGAAGGTCTGTTCCAGCACGAGTCGATTCGCATGGCCTCCATCGGTCATCCTGACGAAGGCATGCTGGCCCTGAAGATCCGACCTCCGATCAATCTGCCCACCCGCTGGCTGACCGATCCAATTCTCGGTCGTGACCAGCAGTTTTCGATTCGCCTGTTTGGCAAACCACCCTATAACGAGTACTACGGCGAGCTGCGCATCACCCTGGATACCGCTCAGTACGGCCAGGAGTTCGTCAACGATTCCATCGTAATCTTCATCGTCGGCATCCTGCGTGCGCTGACGCTGGGCTTCGTGCTCTTTCTGATCTACCAGTGGCTGCTGACGCGTCCGCTGACCAAGCTCATCGAGCATTTGGCGCAGATCAACCCCGACCGGCCCGGCGAGCACAAGCTGCCGATGATCAAGGGCCACGAACGCAACGAGCTGGGGCTGTGGGTGGAAACCGCCAATGGCCTGCTCGCCTCCATCGAACACAACATGCATTTGCGCCAGGAAGCAGAAAGCAGCCTGCATCGCATGACGCAATACGATTCACTGACCGGCCTACCCAACCGTCAGCAGCTACAACACCAGCTCGACCACATCCTCGACGAAGCGCGACGGCTGCAACGGCGCATCGCCGTGCTTTGCCTTGGGCTCGACGACTTCAAGGGAATCAACGAGCAGTACAGCTACCAAACCGGAGACTGTCTGCTTCAAGCCCTGGCCGATCGTTTGCGAAGCTCGGGTGCCCGCCTGGGTGCACTTGCCCGCCTGGGCGGCGACCAGTTCGTACTGGTGCTGAGCGGCGTCGAACAACCTTACGAGGCTGCGGAGCTGGCGCAGGCACTACTCGACGAACTGGAAAACCCGATAGAGCTCGACGGCCACCAGATTCGCCTGCGCGCCACCATCGGGATCACGCTATACCCCGAAGATGGCGACAACACGGAGAAGCTGCTACAGAAGGCCGAGCAGACCATGACGCTGGCCAAGAGTCGCTCGCGCAATCGCTACCAGTTCTACGTCGCCAGCATCGATAGCGAGATGCGCGCCCGTCGAGAGCTGGAAAAAGACCTCAGCGAAGCCCTCAAACGTAACGAATTTCATCTGGTCTACCAGCCGCAGGTGGACTATCGGCAAAACCGCATCACCGGAGTCGAGGCCCTGATTCGCTGGAAGCATCCGCAGGGCAAGCTGGTGCCGCCGGATCTGTTCATTCCGCTGGCAGAGCAAAATGGCAGCATCATCGAGATCGGCAAGTGGGTACTCGATCAGGCCTGTAGCCAGTTGCGTCAATGGCACGCCCAGGGCTATACCGGGCTGCGCGTGGCGGTGAATCTGTCTACCGTACAACTGCGCCATCCAGATCTTCCGGCTATGATCGGCGAGTTGCTGCAGACCCATCACCTGCCCGCCGAAACCCTGGAACTGGAAGTCACCGAAACGGGGTTGATGGAGGACATCGACGCTGCAGCCTATAACCTGCACAGCTTGCGCCGCTCCGGTGCGCTCATCGCAATCGATGACTTCGGTACCGGTTACTCTTCCCTCAGTTACCTGAAAAGTCTGCCGCTGGACAAGATCAAGATCGACAAGAGCTTTGTGCAGGACATCGGTCAGGACGAAGGAGCAACCATCGTGCGGGCGATCATTCAGCTCAGCAAGAGCCTTGGCATGACGGTCATCGCTGAAGGGGTCGAAACGCCGGAGCAGGAGGCGTACCTGATTGCCGAAGGTTGTCAGGAAGGCCAGGGTTACTACTACAGCAAACCGCTTTCCGCCCGTGATATCGATCTGCTGCTGCGCCAGTCACAGCCGTTCGATCAAGCAGTCAATTCGGAGCTCCGCTAGAACACGTCAACGCAACGTTTTAGCACTTTCGTCCGAGTGCGATACCCGCCTACCTGTAGAGCGCCTGGCCAGTCACTGCAGCATAGGCCACACTCCGCCTTTTCCGGTCGCTGCGACCTACGATGAGTCCCGCATGAAACGCTTCGTACTACTTGATACCGCCGCCATCCCAGGCAATGGCGGCGCCCTGTGCTTGTTTGAATACGGCGATGATTTCGTCATCAAGATACAAGGCGGCAACGGCAATCAGCTGATGAACACGCGCACTCACGGCTCAGAGGATGCGCTGGCCGAAATCCCCTGCAAACGGGTCGCCGCACGCCCCCAGGTACGTGTGCTGATTGGCGGCCTGGGCATGGGCTTCACACTCGCCTCGGCGCTGCGCCAGCTTGACCAGGACGCCGAGGTGTTAGTCGCCGAACTGGTGCCCGGCGTTATCGAGTGGAATCGCGGGGCGCTTGGCGCCAAGTCCGGGCACCCCTTGAACGATCCACGCGCGCAGGTGCTGAATCAGGATGTCGCCGAGCTGCTGCAGAACCAGCCCCGAGGCTTCGATGCAATCATGCTGGATGTCGATAACGGGCCGGAGGGCCTGACGCAAAAGAGCAACAGCTGGCTCTATTCGCTCGAAGGGCTCAAAGCCTGCGCCAGCGCATTGCGCCCGGCCGGCTTACTTGCCGTATGGTCGGCCAGCGCCGACCGTGCTTTCTCCGAGAAACTCGCCAAGGCGGGGTTCAAAGCCGAAGAAGTTCAGGTGTTTGCCCATGGCAATCGCGGCACCCGGCATACCATCTGGATCGCCGAGAAACGCAAGCGCTAAGCATCCACGCCGTCTACCAGGCGGTCACACCCAGTAGCGTCGCCAACCACACGGCTCCTATCAGGCACATGACCGCCCCACCCGCTGCCTGCCAGTAGAAGCGCCGCGTGAGGACCTCCTCACCGTGACTGGAGAGCACGAAAGGCAGCGCTTCGACGGGACGGCCCAATCGATGCTGTTCCGGATCGGCGCTGCGCTGCCGATGCCGGTCCTCGGCCTCGAGCCGCGCAGCCAGACGCACGCGATTCCATTCCTGATCGTCGAGCTGGCCATCGCCATTACTGTCGAAACGCTGCAGCAGCCCGGCAAAGTCGCCTTTCCACTGGCGGATCACCTCACGCTTGGCGCTTTGCAGATCGAGACCCTGCCGCCCGCCGCCGCTGGTACGGAAGTCGCCAATCGCATAAAGCGGCTCACCCTCGTGCAGGCGCTCCTCGGTATAACGGTAGCGTCTACCGCTGGTGAGCAGTCCCAACCAGCCACTCGGTGCGATACCACGGGGGTGACGCAGACTGCCGGTCCAGACCCGGCGAAACGCCGGATGAACCTCGGCACCACGTGGGTCGATCAGGCATTCACCGGTGGCATCGGCCAGGCGTAGCCAGGCTTCGCTGGTGCCCCGCTCCAGGACGTTCCAACTGCTGCGCTTGCCGTTGGAGCGGTACTCCTCGATGCAGTAACGCCACCACAGGCAGCTTTCCCCGGTCAGCGGCGCTACAGGCTGCGGTACGGACAGCTCGCGCAACATCCCGACCAGTTCGACATAGCCCTGAGCGGCCGAGCGGATGCGCGACGTCGGGGTATCGAGCAGATGACGTGCACGCGACCAACGGCCGATGCACAGCCAGGCACCGCCGATGCAGAGCCCGGCGGCCATCACGAAGGTGAAAAGCTGGCCCAGATTCATCTCAGCCGAACAGCGATTTCAGATCGACATCGGCTTTCTCCGCCTCGCTGAACTGCAGCAAGGCGGCTTCCTTGAAGCCGAACGCTCGGGCAAGCAGCACATCAGGGAATTGCTCGATGCGCACGTTGTTCAGATTGACTGCTTCGTTGTACAGCTCACGGCGATCGGCGATGCCGCTTTCCAGCCCGCTGATACGCTGCTGCAGGTGACGGAAGCTTTCGTTGGCTTTGAGCTCCGGGTAGTTCTCCGCCAGAGCGAACAGCCGTCCAAGGCCGGCACGCAGCCCGGTCTCGGCCTGCCCCAGTGCGCTGACGTCGCCTTGCTCCCGTGCGCTGGACACCGCGTTGCGGGCGCTGATCACCTGCTCCAGGGTGTTGCGCTCGTGCTGCATGTACTGACGGCAGGTTTCCACCAGCTTGGGCAACTCTTCATGACGCTGGCGCAACAGCACGTCGATATTCGCCCAGGCCTTGCTGACGCCATGCTTCAGACGCACCAGGCCGTTATAGAGAATCACCGCATAGGCAGCGACGAGAAACAGCACCACCAACACAACCACCGAGCTAAGACTCATCAGCTTCTCCAGGAACACGGGCCGTTAAAACGCCAGCATTCTACCGGGTGCACAGCGACGGGAGAGAGAGCTCGCGCACGCATTGGCTTTGCACAAAATGAAAATCTTTCGCATTATTGACCGCTTCCGAGCTGGCCTCGGCTTCGTTCACTCGCACGCAAAGGAACCCGCACATGCTACGCACCCCCATTTGGGCAACCGCCAGCCTCCTCGCTGTGGCCATCTCGCTCGCCGGTTGCGGCGAAGACAAGACGCCAACGAACCAGACTGCCGCGCCGCAGAGCACGACCGAAAGCGTGCCGGCCGCACAGGCGCAGAGCCCCGACGAGCAGGCAGCCAAGGCTGTCGTCAGCCACTATGCCGATCTGGCGCTGGCTGTATTCAGCGACGCCCACAGCACCGGCGTGGAACTTCAAAAGGCGGTCGAAGCGCTGCTCGCCAACCCCAGCGAAGAAACCCTGCAGGCCGCGCGTCAGGCTTGGCTGGCTGCCCGCGTTCCCTACATGCAGACCGAGGTGTTCCGCTTCGGCAACCCGGTGGTCGATGAGTGGGAGGGCCAGTTGAACGCCTGGCCGCTGGACGAAGGCCTGATCGATTACGTCGAAGGTGATTACCAGCACGCGCTGGGCAACCCCGGCGCCAACGCCAACATCATTGCCAATACCGAACTGCAGATCGGTGAAGACAAGATCGACACCAGCGAAATCACCGCTGAGCTGTTGGCCAGCCTCAATGAACTGGCCGGCTCCGAGGCCAACGTCGCCACCGGCTACCACGCGATCGAGTTCCTGCTCTGGGGCCAGGATCTCAACGGCACCGGTCCAGGCGCGGGTGAGCGTCCGTATACCGACTACGTCGAAGGCGAAGGCTGCACTGGCGACAACTGCGACCGTCGGCGCACCTACCTGAAAGTTGCAACCGACCTGCTGGTCAGCGACCTGCAGGAGATGGTCGAGCAGTGGCAGCCGGGCGCCGAGAACTACCGTGCAAGCCTGGAAGCCGAATCGGCCGAGAACGGCCTGCGCAAGATGCAGTTCGGCATGGGCAGCCTGTCGCTCGGCGAGCTGGCTGGCGAGCGCATGAAGGTCGCGCTGGAGGCCAACTCCACTGAGGACGAGCACGACTGCTTCAGCGACAACACCCACAACTCGCATTTCTTCAATGCCCGCGGCATCCGCAACGTCTATCTGGGCGAGTACAAGCGCGCTGACGGCAGCACTCTGACTGGTCCAAGTCTCGCGTCCCTGGTTCAGGGCGTCAGCCCCGAAGTGGACAGCACGCTGAAAACCGATCTGGAGACCACCGAAGCCAAGCTGCAGGTACTGGTGGAAAGCGCCAACAACGGCGAAGCCTTCGATCAGCTGATCGCTCCAGACAATGCCGAAGGGCAGGAGAAGGTGCGCAACGCCATCGCCGCACTGGTCAAGCAGACCACCTCCATCGAGCAGGCTGCCGCAGCACTTGGCATCACCGACCTCAACCCCGACACAGCCGATCACGAGTTCTGATCGTTGCTGATACGGACGCGGTGCCTACCGCGCCCGTATCAGACTCGCTGCATCCCCCGGCAGATTCATCGAACCTGCCGCCTTTGCGCAAATGCAAATCCCTCTTATTCAATTTCAATCAGCCTGCTAAGATTGCGCGGCTTAATTCACCGCCCCCTCACAGGTAATCTCGATGCGCCCGTTGTTTCGCCGCCTCTTCCCGTTGCTGGCCCTGATACTGGCCGCCTGTGGTAATGACGAAACACCTCGCTTCGAGCAACCCGAACCCGGCGAAGCGTTGTCGGGCGGCAGCACGACGGTGATGAAGTTCGATCACAACGCCTTCTCCATGCCCTCCGCGAACCTGCCGCCCACGCGCCGCCTCGATTTCAGCGTCGGCAACAGCTTTTTCCGCAATCCCTGGGTTATCGCCCCCTCCTCGACGATCGCCCGTGACGGCCTCGGCCCTCTGCTCAACACCAACGCCTGTCAGAACTGCCATATCAAGGACGGCCGCGGTCATCCGCCTGCTCCAGATGCGGCAAGCGCCGTATCGATGCTGGTGCGGCTGTCCATTCCGGCCCGTCCGGAGCATGCGGACGTCGTCCGTGAGCGAGGCATCGCCCCGGAGCCGACCTACGGCGGCCAGTTGCAGGACATGGCCATTCCCGGCGTAGCGCCCGAGGGCAAGGTACGACTTCGTTATTCGACCGAACGTGTGCAGTTTGCCGACGGCATGGAAGTGGAACTTCGCAAGCCCCGGATCGAGCTCAGCAACCTGGCCTACGGCGACATGCACCCGGACACCCAGATGTCGCTGCGCATCGCTCCCCAGATGATTGGCCTGGGCCTGCTCGAAGCCATTCCCGAGGAGGCGCTGTTGGCCAATGCCGACCCAGACGACCGCAACGGCGACGGCATTTCCGGCCGCCCGAACCGGGTTTTCGACCAGATCAGCCGACAAACCGTTATCGGTCGCTTCGGCTGGAAAGCTGGCCAGCCAAGCCTTAATCAGCAGAATGCCGATGCGTTCTTCAATGACATGGGCTTGTCCACCAGTCTGTTTACCGGCAGCAGCTGCACCGAACGCCAGACCGACTGTCTGGCGATGCCCAACGGGGGCGAGCCGGAAGTGAGCGACAACATCCTTGCCCAGGTGCTGTTCTACACCCGCAATCTCGGCGTGCCGGCACGGCGCAATGTCGGTGACCCGCAGGTGCTTGCCGGTAAGACGCTCTTCCACCGTGCCGGCTGTCAGAGCTGCCATGTGCCGCAATTCACCACTGCCGCGAACGCGGCAGAACCGGAGTTGGCCAATCAGGTCATTCGCCCCTACACCGACCTGCTGCTACATGACATGGGCGAGGGCCTGGCGGACCACCGATCAGAGTTCGAAGCCAGCGGTCGCGAGTGGCGCACCGCGCCCCTATGGGGCATCGGCCTGACCCAGACGGTCAGCGGGCACAGCCAGTTCCTACACGACGGCCGCGCCCGCAACCTGCTCGAAGCCATACTCTGGCATGGCGGCGAAGCTGAAAAGGCACGTCAGATCGTGCTGGGCTTCAATCAGGAAGAACGCGACGCGCTACTGAGCTTCCTCGAGTCGCTCTGAACGGCCACGCCATCCATCCATGCTTCCCGCTGGGGAAGTACTGCAAACCGACATTGCCGACGAGGACACCATGATCCGTTCGAACACCCTGCGCATCGCCAGCGGCAGTCTACTGACCGCGCTGCTGCTGAGCGCCTGCACTCCAGCCGATCCGCAAGCCGATACCAGCAAGGCCCTGGTCGACGGGGTACTGCTGCCAACCTACGTCCAGTGGGCGGAAACCGACCGCCGTCTGGCTGCAAGCGCCATTGGCTTCTGCGCGGACAATCAGACGCTGCCAGAAGCACGAGAAGCGTTCATCGATGCCCAGACCGCCTGGGCGGGCCTGCAGCCGCTGCTGATCGGGCCCATGGGCGAAGGCAATCTGGCTTGGCAGGTGCAATTCTGGCCGGACAAGAAGAACCTCGTGGCGCGCCAGGTGACTGCGCTGCTCAACGCGAAACCCGAGCTTACCCAGGCCGATCTGGACGGCGCCAGCGTCGTGGTGCAGGGCCTGAGCGCCTACGAGTACATTCTTTTCGACGGCAGCATCGACCTCAGCAAAGGCGCCACCAAGGAGCGCTATTGCCCGCTACTGACCGCCATCGGCGAGCACCAGCAAAAACTGTCAGCCAGCGTGCTGCAGCAGTGGCAGGACAAGGATGGCATGGCCGATCAACTGCGCAGTTTCCCCAACGAGCGTTACGCCGAACCAAGCGAGGCGATCGCCGAAGTGCTGCGCGTTCAGGTCACCGCCCTGGATGGTTTGAAGAAAAAACTTGGCGCACCGCTCGGCCGTCAGACCAAGGGGCACCCTCAGCCTTACCAGGCCGAAGGCTGGCGCAGCGACACGACCCTGGCCAGCATCGAAGCCGCAGTCAAAGGTGCTGAACACCTCTGGCTAGGTGCCGACAAGGACGGTCTGCGCAAGCTGCTCAGCACCGAGCAGGCCGATCTGGCCAAACGCATCGACGCCAGCTATGCCGAACTACTGCAACAGCTGGCAGGCATGAGCCAGCCGTTCGGCGAGATGCTCGCCAGTGTCGAGGGGCGCAAACAACTCGATGCGCTGTATCAGCGCATCGACCGCCTGCATCGCTTGCATCAACTGGATCTGTCCCGCGCGCTTGGCGTGCAGATCGGCTTTAACGCGCACGACGGAGACTGAGCATGAAGCGCCGCACCCTGCTAGGCCTGAGCGGCGCCATGCTCGCCGCAAGTGGCATCGCGGGCTGGACGTTGGCGCGGCACGGCGAGCAGCAGGTATTGCTGTCGGCGCGCAACGACAAAGACGGGCAGCACTACGCCGTCGGCTACCGGCTGGATGGCAGTCAGGTTTTCGCCACACCCGTCGCCGAGCGTTGCCATGATGTCTACCCGCACCCGTACCTGCCGCTGGCGGTGTTCGTCGGTCGTCGCCCGAGTCGCGAAAGCTATCTGGTCGACTCGCGCGACGGTCGCCTGCTGCAAGTCATGGCATCGCCGGCCGATCGCCACTTCTATGGCCACGGCGTCTTCCACAAGGATGGCGAGTGGTTCTACACCACCGAAAACGACACCGCCCATGCGGGCCGTGGCGTGCTCGGCGTCTATCGACTGGAAGACCGCCAGCTGGTGCGGGTTGGCGAGCATGCGACCCACGGTATCGGTCCGCACCAGCTGCTGTGGATGCCCGACAATGAAACCCTGGTGATCGCTAACGGCGGTATTCGCACCGAGGCTGACAGTCGCGAGATGATGAATCTCTCGGCCATGGAGCCAAGCCTGGTACTGCTGCGCCGCGACGGTTCGCTGGTCAGCAAGGAGCAGTTGCCCGAGCAGATGAACAGCGTCCGCCACCTCGCTGTAGGCGCCGACGGCACGATCGTCAGCGGCCAGCAGTATGAAGGTGACCCCATGGACCGCGTTCCGCTGCTGGCAATCAAGCGCCCGGGGCAGGCCTTCCAGCACTTTCCGGTAGGCGAGCCGCAGCGGCAGATCATGAACCAGTACACAGCGAGCCTCGCCATTCACGACGAATTGCGTCTACTCGCGGTGACGGCGCCGCGTGGAAACAAGGTGTTCTTCTGGGATCTGGACAGCACCGAACTACGCCAGGAGGCCCACCTGCCCGATTGTGCGGGTGTCGCCGCGGTCGCCGAAGGCTTCGTCGTCAGTTCCGGGCAAGGTCGCTGTCGATTGTTCGACTGCCGCGCAGAGCGCATTGCCAGCACACCGCTGGCGCTACCCGCGGGGCTCTGGGACAACCATTTGCGCATCGTCTAGCTAAAGAAAACCGTCACGCCGCCGATGCATCCAAAGCAACGGCAGGGATGCTCATTGACGTTTTTCTCACACGACGAGACCTCGCCATGCTCCAGAAATCCCTGCGCGCCCAGATTCTCGCGCTGATCGGTGGCAGCCTGCTGCTTACACTGCTCATCGCCCTCGCCTGCATTCGCATGCTCAGCGGCAACATTGATCACGTCCAGAAGCTGCTCGATGGCCCACTGGCCGAACTGCAACTGATCGACGAGGCCAACCTCGAGTTCAAGGTGCAGGTTCAGGAATGGAAGAACGTACTGCTGCGCGGCAAGCAACTCGATACTCGCGCCCGTTTCTGGGGCCAGTTCGAAGCTCAGGAAGCCAAGGTACAGAAGATCCTCGGCGACCTGCTCGTGCTGAGCGCGGACGATCCCACGCTGGCGGCTCAAATCGAACGTCTGCGTAACGAGCACCGCACCCTTGGGGTTGCCTACCGCAAGGGCCTGGACGACTACATCGCCTCCGGCGCCGACCCACTGGCCGGAGATGCCGCCGTAGCCGGGATAGACCGGGCGACCAGCGCGCAACTCAGCGAGCTGGTCAAACAGCTGCATGACGCCGCCGAGCAGCGCTCGGAGACCATTCGTACCGACGCCGAAACCACCGCGATGCTGGGCCCGATCATCATGATTCTGGCCGCAGTGCTGGTCGCATTGCTGAGCCTATGGCTGGTCAACCGACAGATCATCGAGCCGATCCGCAGCCTGATCGAGCACATTGCGCGCCTCAGCCAAGGCAAGTTTGCCGACCGTGTGGATGCCAATCGCGCGGACGAGCTGGGCCGCTTGGCCGTCGCCGCCAACGTGCTGCGCGATTTCCTCGCCGACACTTTCACCCGTCTGCAGCAGAGCACGTCCAATCTGGACAGCGCCAGCGGCGAACTGAATGCCATCGCCAGGCTGATGGCCGAAGGTACCCGTGAGCAGTTCTCGCGTACCGATCAGGTCGCCACCGCCATGCACGAGATGTCAGCGACCGCCCAGGAGGTCTCCCGCCATGCCGCCGAAGCGGCACAGGCCGCCGATGCTGCCGACCATTCAGCACAACAGGGCGAGGCCGTCATGCGGGCGACCATCGCCACCATCACTGACATGAGCGGTGAAATCGCCAACACGGCAGCCGTCATTCGCCGCCTTGAGGGCGACAGCGGGCGTATCGGCAAGGTTCTGGAAGTGATCCGCGGGATCGCCGACCAGACCAATCTGCTGGCGCTCAACGCGGCCATCGAAGCTGCACGCGCTGGCGATGCCGGCCGTGGCTTCGCCGTGGTGGCGGATGAAGTGCGCACGCTGGCGCAACGCACCGCAGAGTCCACAGCCGAGATTCACCAAATCATCGACACCGTGCAGACCGGCGCGAGCAATGCCGTACGTGCGATCGAGAACGGCCAGACGCGCAGCGAGCAAGGCGTCGGCCAGGTGACAGAGGCCGGTCAGATGCTGCAGCGCATCACCGAAGCGGTCGAGGCGATCCGCGATATGAACCGCCAGATCGCCACGGCCGCCGAAGAGCAGACCGCGGTCGCCGAAGACATCTCGCGCAATATCACCGAGATCACGTCGATTGCCACCGCCAACCAGCAGAACGTCGAGCGAACCGAGACCGCCAGCCAGAATCTTCACGACCTCTCGGCACAGCTCAGCGAGGTCACGCAGCGTTTGGCCGGCTGACGGTCAGCGGGGGCGGGCCGGCAAACTGCCGCCCGCCCCTGTGCTTCAGCGTTTTCTCCCCTCTCTGCCTCTTTACTTGCCGCCGATTCGGGGCTAAGTTCCTCGCTCTCCGGCTGCTCGCCAGGCGCCAGCAGGTTGCCGACTCCGGCAATGACCGGACCGTTCGAACGGCTGCCTCGATCATGGCAGTAGACAGCCGGCTCACATCTCCAAGGAAATCGGAAAATGTTGCGCCGCATGCTGTTCATGCTGGGCGCGGTGGTCGTCGTCGTTGCGATTCTTGCCGCGCTCAAATTCAACTCGATCTACCAGCAGATTCAGCAGTTCCAGGCACCCAAGCCTGCGATCGACGTCGAAACGGAGGTCGCCCGACGCTTGGACTGGCAAAGCCGCCTGCCGGCAATCGGCACGCTCAAGGCGTCGCAAGGTATCGACCTCAGTGTCGAGATCGCCGGGACGATCACCGACGTGCAGTTCCAGTCGGGCGAAAAGGTCAGCAAGGGCCAGGCCATCGTATTGCTGGACAGCGAGATGGAGCAGGCCAGCCTGGCCAGCGCCGAAGCCGATCTCAACCTGTCCCGGCTGGAGTTCCAGCGCGCACGGAGCCTGCTCGATCGCCAAGCCATTTCTCGCAGCGAGTACGACCGGCTCAACGCCGAATCGCAAAAGGCCGCGGCCAGTGTCGCTCAACTGCGAGCCAGCCTGGCTAAAAAGCGCGTGCTGGCGCCCTTCTCCGGCACCATCGGCATCCGTCAGGTGGATGTGGGCGACTACATCGCCGCCGGCACACCGATCGCCACGCTGCAGGACCTTTCCACCCTGTTCGTCGACTTCTACCTGGCAGAACAGCATGTCCCACTGCTAAAGCTCGGCCAGCGCGTGCAGCTGCGAGTTGCTGCGTACCCAGGCGAGCGCTTCGAAGGTGTGATCACTGCGTTGAATCCGAAGGTGGAAACCACCACCCGCAACGTGCAGGTACGCGCGGAGCTGGCCAACTCAGACGGGCGTTTACTGCCTGGCATGTTTGCTGACCTGCAGGTGTTGCTGCCGACCAAAACCGCGCAGGTGGTGGTGCCGGAAACCGCCATCACCTACACGCTGTATGGCAATTCGGTACTGCTGGTGACCGAAGGCACACCGCCCGAAGGCGTCAGCAGCGACGAGCCCTACCTGGTGGTCGAGCGCCGCTTCGTCACCACTGGCGAGCGCCGCGATGGCCTGACGGTTGTACTCGAAGGTCTCGAGGGCGGCGAACAGGTGATTACCGCCGGCCAGCTCAAGCTGGACAGCGGCACCCATGTCGCCATCGCCGACAGCCGTACGCTCCAGCTTGAAAGCGCTCAACAGCCGGCGACTGATTAAGAAGAGCCTACTACCCACGCAGCAGGCCCGACGCACCGCAGACTTCGACAAGGTTCCAGGGAATTCCCATGGCGTTCACCGATCCCTTCATCCGCCGGCCAGTGCTAGCCAGCGTCATCAGCCTGCTGATCGTGCTGCTCGGCATACAAGCCTTTTACAGCCTCGCCATTCGCCAGTACCCGCAGATGGAAAGCGCGCTGATCACGGTGACTACGGCATATCCAGGTGCCAACGCCGAAACCATCCAGGGCTACATCACCCAACCGCTGCAACAGAGTCTGGCGAGTGCCGAAGGCATGGACTACATGACCTCGGTGAGCCAGCAGAACGCCTCGGTGATATCCGTTTACGCGCGCATCGGGGCCGACACCGACCGCCTCTACACCGAGTTGCTCAGCCAGGCCAATTCGGTGAAGAACCAGCTGCCGCAGGATGCCGAAGACCCGGTGCTGAACAAGCAGGCCGCCGACTCCACCGCGCTGATGTACATCAGTTTCTACAGCGACCAGTTGAACAATCCGCAGATTACCGACTACCTGTCACGGGTAATCCAGCCCAAGCTGGCGACGCTCCCGGGAATGGCCGAAGCGGAAATCCTCGGCAATCAGGTGTTCGCCATGCGCCTCTGGCTGGACCCGGTGAAGCTGGCTGCGTACGGGGTTTCCGCCAGTGACGTGAACGAAGCGGTGCGCAAGTACAACTTTCTCTCCGCCGCGGGCGAAGTGAAGGGCCAGTACGTGGTCACCAGCATCAATGCTGACACCGAACTGAAGACGCCAGAGTCATTCGCCGCCATCCCGCTGCGCACGCAGGGCGACAGTCGCGTGCTGCTGGGCGATGTCGCTCGGGTGGAGATGGGCGCTGAAAGCTACAACTCGATCAGCTCGTTCGACGGTATTCCCTCGGTCTACATCGGCATCAAGGGCACGCCTAGTGCAAACCCGCTGGACGTGATCCGCGAAGTACGGGCGATCATGCCGCAGATCGAAGCTCAGCTGCCGCCGGGGCTCAAGGCGAGCATCGCCTACGACGCCACCGAGTTCATCCAGGCCTCCATCGACGAGGTGGTGAAAACACTGGCCGAGGCGGCCGTGATCGTCATCATCGTGGTGTTCCTCTTCCTCGGCTCGTTACGCACCGTGCTGATCCCGGTGGTGACCATTCCGCTGTCGATGATTGGCGTGCTGTTCTTCATGCAGGCGATGGGCTACTCGATCAATCTGCTGACGCTACTGGCCATGGTGCTGGCGATCGGCCTGGTGGTGGACGACGCCATCGTCGTGGTGGAAAACATCCACCGGCATATCGAGCAAGGCAAGTCACCGTTCCAGGCGGCCATCGACGGCGCACGGGAAATCGCCATGCCGGTGGTAACGATGACCATCACGCTCGCAGCTGTCTATGCGCCCATCGGCTTCCTGCAAGGGCTGACCGGGGCACTGTTTCAGGAGTTCGCCCTGACCCTGGCCGGGGCGGTACTGATCTCAGGCGTGGTGGCGCTGACGCTATCGCCGATGATGTGTTCGAAACTCTTGCGTCACGAAGAAAATCCGAGTGGCTTCGCCCATCGCCTGGACGAGCTGTTCGAGCGGCTCAAGCAGCGCTATCAACGTTCATTGCACGGCACGCTGAATACCCGGCCGGTGGTGCTGGTGTTCGCCGTGCTCGTGCTGGCGCTGATTCCCGCCCTGCTGATGTTCACCGAGAGCGAGCTGGCGCCAGAAGAGGACCAAGGCATCGTCTTCATGATGGCCAGCGCACCGAAAACCGCCAACCTGGACTACCTGAACGCCTACACCGATCAGTTTCTGGAAATCTTCCAGAGTTTCCCAGAGTACTACTCCTGGTTCCAGATCAACGGCTTCGATGGCGTACAGAGTGGCATCGGCGGCTTCCTGCTCAAACCCTGGGACGAACGCGACCGCTCGCAGATGGAGATCCTTCCAGAGGTCCAGGCCAAGCTCGATCGCCTGCCTGGCCTGCAGATCTTCGGCTTCAACCTGCCCTCCCTGCCGGGCACCGGTGAAGGTCTGCCGTTCCAGTTCGTCATCAACACCGCCAACGACTACGAGACGCTGCTGCAGGTGACCGAGCGCATCCGCAAGCGCGCCGAGGAATCAGGCAAGTTCGCCTTCCTCGACGTGGACCTGGCCTTCGACAAGCCGGAAATCGTGGTCGAGATCGACCGCGAAAAGGCCGCGCAGATGGGTGTGTCCATGGAAGATCTCGGCCTTACCCTGAGCACCCTGCTCGGCGAGGGCGAGATCAACCGCTTCACCATCGAAGGCCGCAGCTACAAGGTCATCGCCCAGGTCGAGCGCGCCTACCGCGACAACCCTGACTGGCTGAGCAACTATTACGTACGCAACGGACAAGGCGAGATGCTGCCGCTGTCGACACTGATCAAGGTACGCGACCGCGCGCGCCCCACCCAGCTCAAACAGTTTCAGCAGCTCAACGCCGCGACGATTCAGGGCTTCCCGATCGTCAGCATGGGCGAAGCCATCGAGACCATGCAGACCATAGCCCGCGAAGAGGCACCCGACGGTTTCAGCTTCGACTACGCCGGCGCTTCGCGGCAGTTCATCCAGGAAGGTAACGCGCTGTATCTGACCTTCGCCTTGGCACTGGCGGTGATCTTCCTGGTCCTGGCGGCGCAGTTCGAGAGCTTCCGCGATCCGCTGGTGATCCTGGTCACTGTGCCTCTTTCGGTGTGCGGTGCACTGGTGCCGCTATTCCTCGGCCTGTCGAGCATGAACATCTATACGCAGGTGGGATTGGTGACACTGATTGGGTTGATCAGCAAGCACGGCATCATGATCGTCGAGTTCGCCAATCAGCTGCGCCGCGAACAGGGCCTGAGTCGACGGGAAGCGGTGGAAGAAGCCGCGGCGATTCGCCTGCGGCCGGTACTGATGACAACTGCTGCCACGGTGTTCGGCATGGTGCCGCTGATCATTGCCAGCGGTGCCGGCGCAGTCAGCCGCTTCGACATTGGCCTGGTGATCGCGACCGGGATGTCGGTTGGGACCTTATTCACCCTGTTCGTGCTGCCGGCAGTCTACGACGTCCTGGCCCAGCCGGACCGGCCGGTTACCGACGCGGTCCCGGCAAGCGCAAGCTGACAGCTGCTCGAGCCGGGCAGCTCCCGGCTCAGCGGGCCGCTACACCTTGGGACAGGCCGTAAAGGAAGAGCAGCAGGTCCTGATCGGGGCGCACCACTTCATACCTGTTCCTGGCATTCGGCGGCAGCGCGCATAGCTCACGGATTTCACCGCCCTGCACCAGCCTAGCGTTAGGCTCATTCCAGGCCGCCACGCACAACGTGGTTACTCCGAGCGCACCTACCAGAAACAATCCTCGAGCAATTTCCAGCTTCATGGCGTAAGCCCTTGATTAAGCGAGTAGTTAACTGACCGTAGCCTAGTAAATTATTTCCTGTGGGCTTTTCGACGAACGGCGGCGCTATCACCCGCAGCTAAGCTGGTTGCCCTATCGGCAAAGCAAAAAAAACCCCGCACAAGGCGGGGTCTTTTTTTGCAGCTCGGGGGCCGGTAGGCTTACATCATGCCGCCCATGCCACCCATACCGCCCATGCCGCCCATATCCGGCATGCCGCCGGCAGCCTTGTCTTCAACCACTTCAGCGATCATCGCTTCGGTGGTGATCATCAGGCTGGCGATGGATGCTGCGGCCTGCAGAGCAGAACGAGTCACCTTGGCCGGATCGAGGATACCCATCTCGATCATGTCGCCGTACTCGTCGGTCGCAGCGTTGAAGCCGTAGTTGCCCGAACCCTGCTTGACCTTGTCGACCACGACGCTCGGCTCGCCACCGGCGTTGGAAACGATCTGACGCAGCGGAGCTTCGACTGCACGACGCAGCAGAGTGATACCGACGTTCTGGTCTTCGTTGTCGCCTTTGAGCTCGGAGATCGCCTGCAGAGCGCGTACCAGGGCAACGCCGCCGCCAGGAACCACGCCTTCTTCAACGGCTGCACGAGTAGCATGCAAGGCGTCTTCAACGCGGGCTTTCTTCTCTTTCATCTCGACTTCGGTGCCAGCGCCGACCTTGATCACCGCAACACCGCCAGCCAGCTTGGCCAGACGCTCTTGCAGCTTCTCTTTGTCGTAGTCGGACGTGGTGTCTTCGACCTGCTTGCGGATCTGCGCAACGCGGGCTTCGATGTCGGCTTGCTGACCAGCACCATCGATGATGGTGGTATTTTCCTTGTTCAGCACGACGCGCTTGGCGTTACCCAGGTGTTCCAGGGTAGCGGTTTCCAGGCTCAGGCCGACTTCTTCGGAAATCACGGTGCCGCCAGTAAGGATCGCGATGTCCTGCAGCATGGCCTTGCGGCGATCGCCGAAGCCAGGCGCCTTGACGGCCGCAACCTTGACGATACCGCGCATGTTGTTCACAACCAGGGTGGCCAGCGCTTCGCCTTCGACGTCTTCAGCCACGATCAGCAGCGGACGACCAGCCTTGGCGACAGCTTCCAGCACCGGCAGCATTTCACGGATGTTGGAGATTTTCTTGTCGACCAGCAGAATCAGCGGGCTGTCCAGCTCGGCGACCATGGTGTCCGGCTTGTTGATGAAGTAAGGGGACAGGTAGCCGCGGTCGAACTGCATGCCTTCTACGACGGACAGTTCGTTTTCCAGGCCCGAGCCCTCCTCAACGGTGATTACGCCTTCTTTACCGACCTTTTCCATGGCCTCGGCGATGATGGCGCCGATGGAGCTGTCGGAGTTGGCGGAGATGGTGCCTACCTGTGCGATGGCCTTGAAGTCAGCGCATGGCTTGGACTGGTTCTTCAGCTCTGCAACGATGGCGATGGTCGCCTTGTCGATGCCGCGCTTCAGATCCATCGGGTTCATACCGGCAGCGACGGCCTTCAGGCCTTCGTTGACGATCGACTGAGCCAGAACGGTGGCTGTGGTGGTGCCGTCACCTGCGTCGTCGTTGGCACGGGAGGCAACGTCCTTGACCAGCTGCGCGCCCATGTTCTCGAAACGATCTTTCAGCTCGATTTCCTTGGCAACGGAAACGCCATCCTTGGTGATGGTCGGAGCGCCAAAGCTCTTCTCGATGACGACGTTACGGCCTTTCGGGCCGAGGGTCGCTTTTACCGCGTCAGCCAGGACGTTGACGCCAACCAGCATCTTCTTGCGAGCGGAGTCGCCGAACTTAACTTCTTTAGCAGCCATGTTGAATCTTCCTCAAATTCTGTTGATGGAACGCGGTTCGCTCTTGAGCGAACGCAGATCAGGCTTCGACGACAGCGAGAATTTCGTTCTCGCTCATCACCAGCAGGTCTTCACCGTCAACCTTGACGGTATTGCTGCCGGAGTAAGGGCCGAATACGACTTTGTCACCGACCTTAACGGCCAGGGCGCGTACTTCGCCGTTGTCCAGAACGCGACCAGTGCCTACAGCGACGATTTCGCCACGGTTGGGTTTCTCGGCAGCGGAACCCGGCAGAACGATGCCGCCTGCGGTCTTGGTTTCTTCTTCGCTGCGACGAATCACGACGCGGTCATGCAGAGGACGAAGCTTCATTGTCGATCTCTCCTAGTAGAGTGGTTCCATGCCGATGACCTTTCATCGGCGGGTTGGCAAATCCGGCGGTGCCGGTTGCGGCCCGCAACGCGAGCCGCAGAAAACGGACTGTCGAGTACGACAGCGACCTTGCGGTGTCCGCTACATGCGGGCGTTCAAGAGCATTTCAAGGGGCGCGCATGAAATTTTCATGGCTGAAAACGAAAAACGGCATGCCGGATGGCATGCCGAAATCTCGGTTGGCGGCTTAGCGGTCGCGGTCATTACGCTCCCACTCGCCCTCTATAACGTTCGGTCGCTGCGGGTTGGAGCGAGCCTGCAGATCATCTGCGAATGCCCGCTGGCGGCGCACCCGCGCTTCGATCCGGCGATTGATCTGGCGGAACAGGAAGTTGCGCGTCGGCGGGAAGAGCACGATCAGCGCCAGCACATCGCTGATGAAGCCGGGAAGGAACAGCAAGCCGCCACCGATGGCCATCATCAGCCCCTGCAGCATTTCACGTTCGGGCAGCTCACCGCGGGCCAGACGCTCGCGTGCGCGCCAGGCGGTAGCGAAACCGGCTAGCCGCAGCAGCAGTATGCCGGCGATGCCACTTAGTACCAGCAGCATGATGGTCGCCAATGCGCCGATGGAGCCACCGACCTTGATCAGCACATAAAGCTCGGCCAGCGGGAACAACAGGAATAGCACAAAGAAGATTCGCATCGATGGTCCTTGACGGAAGATCAGCTTCCAGTCCTCTGTAGATGGCGGCGTAACGGTTGTAATTCAACCCGGATGGAAAACAGCCTGTAACCGAATTATGCGCAACGCGGCTGAAGCGAAGCTGAATCAGCCGCGCGCCATGGCAACCAGCGCCTGGCGCACTGCCATAGGTGTTGCGCATGGCTGTGGGAAAACCAGCCAATACAACGCCTGACCGATACGCAAATGGAAACCCTCGCTGTCGATGCCGGCCATCTGCGCTGGCGTACTCTGCGGCAGCCCGGCTTGTTCAACATAACGAGCCATAGCGGCGGCATGGTCATCATTCATATGTTCGACCATGCCCTCCTCCGCTTCCCCACTTTCGACCGCGAACGGATTGGCCAGTGCGACGTGGTCCAACCAGTGAATCGCGCCGAAGCCGCCGATATAGCGCCAGCGCACCGGCTCCAGCACCCAGAAGTGGAAGTCATGCGCGCGGTGGTAATCGCGCGACTCGGGGAAATAGCGGTAATAGCGTCGTGCCGCCGACTCGATTGAAGCGGGCTCGTCGAGCTGGCGGGCTTTGGCAAGCAGCGTGAGTCGACCGGCCGCCTGCACGTCCTCGGCGGCGCGTTCGCCGACCAGCAGCGAGCAGTGCCCATCGGCCTTGAGATTACGCGTGTGCTGGGCGATGCGGCTGATCAGGATCAGCGGCCAGCCGTTGGCGTCCAGGCAGTAAGGGACTACCGAGCCGAACGGAAAACCGGGCATGGCCAGGGAATGGGTGGAGAGCACGCCGCGGTATTCCTTGAGCAGGAGTTGTCGGGCATGCTTGCTGGCTTCGGCGCTCACCTGAGGCTCCTCGAGACGGGTCCGGGTCGATGGGCGCTCAGCATAACGGTTTCCCCGGCGGGCGTCGTTCCCGCAGCAGCACGACCACATGGAGATAGGCATGCAGCTTCAAGACAAAGTCATCATCGTCACTGGCGGCGGTCAGGGCCTTGGCCGGGCCATGGGCGAATACCTGGCGAGCAAGGGCGCGCGGCTGGCACTGGTGGACCTGAACCAGGAGCGGCTGGATGAAGCGGTAACGGCCTGCAAGGCGGCCGGCGGCGACGCCCGCGCCTACTTGTGCAATGTCGCCAACGAGGAACAGGTGAGCGACATGGTTGCGCGCGTCGCCGAGGACTTCGGCGGCCTGCATGGTCTGGTGAACAACGCCGGCATCCTGCGCGACGGCCTGCTGCTCAAGGTCAAGGACGGAGAGATCAGCAAGATGAGCCTGGCGCAGTGGCAGGCGGTGATCGATGTCAACCTGACCGGCGTGTTCCTGTGCACCCGCGAGGTCGCGGCGAAGATGGTCGAGCTGAAGAGCGAGGGCGCGATCATCAACATCTCCTCGATCTCCCGCGCCGGCAACATGGGCCAGACCAACTACTCGGCCGCCAAGGCCGGCGTGGCCTCCGCCACGGTGGTCTGGGCTAAGGAACTGGCGCGTTACGGCATCCGCGTCGCCGGCGTGGCCCCGGGGTTCATCGAAACGGAGATGGTTGCCAGCATGAAACCCGAAGCGCTGGAGAAAATGACTTCAGGCATTCCGCTCAAGCGTATGGGCAAGCCGGCCGAGATCGCCCATTCGGTGGCGTACATCTTCGAGAATGACTACTACACCGGGCGCATTCTCGAACTCGATGGCGGCCTGCGCCTCTGATCGCATCCCACGCGCAAAAAGAAAGGCAGCCATCGGCTGCCTTTCTTTATATGCACGCAGGCGGGAATTGCTTACCAACCCACCCCGAAACCGATGCTGTAGCGGGTTTCGTCGAGGTCATTGTCTGCGCCGCTGATGATGTCCTTCTGGGCTTTCATATTCAATGAGGCCCAGTCGGTCACCTTGTAGCGCAGGCCGATCTCGGCATCGAGCGCGTAGTCGGCAACATTTTCCAGCGGCTTACCGAGCTCTCCGGTGCTGAACAACTCGAACGTCTTACCCACAAGGTAGCGGTTGTAGTCCCACTTCATCGCGGCCAGGTAGAAGTTCTCCTTGTCACCATCGGCGAATTCATAGTCGCTGCGGTTGATCAACGCGGCCAGCGAGAACGCGCCCAGTTCGTTATCCCAGAACTGATAACCCGGACCGGTACCGATGGTGCGCTGGCGACGAACGTCCTCGATCTGGTCACGCTTGTAGCTGAGGCGCCCCTGCCAGAACCAGTGCTCGTCGAGGAAGCGGTCCAGCGCGTACTCGGCATCCCAGTTGTCGGTGACCGTCACACCGTCGCGGTACTCGCGGTTGTAATTACCCGTACCGTTGTGGCGCCACAGCCCGTGGCGGGCCTTGGTATCGAACGAGACGTCGTAGTCGTCGGTGTCGGTTTCAGCGCGCTTGTAATCCATCGCCACGTCGACGTTGCCCTTCCAGGTGAAGTCCTGGATCAGCGGTTTGGGATGGATGATCTGCGAAATGCTCGCCAGCTCCACGGTCCGCGGAGCGGCACCGTTGACCAGCGTGACCTTGCCATGTTCGGCAGCCTGCAGCGACTGAGCCACCTCGCCGGTCACATCATCGTGCTTGACCAGCAAGCGCTGATCGCTTTCCAAGGTAGCGATCTGGTTCCATTTCAGCGGAATCGAACCACCGTATTCAGTTTCGATAAGCAGCTTACCGCCGTCGAGCACACTGATCTTGCCAGTCAGGCGATCACCATTCTTCAGCCACACAGTGTCGGCGAACGATGGCAGGGCAACAGCGGTAAGGGTCGCGCAAAGCAGAGTTCTGGTGAGCATATTATGTGCTGGAGATCTGGTCGGAGGCGGTTGAAAGGCTGGCATTATCCCTATGCGTTCAGCTACAGCAAGCAAAGACCGCCGAATGGAGCATGAGTTCGATAGCAACCTGCCACCCACCCGCCCGGAAGCCCCGCATGACTGACGATTCGCCACTGTTGCCGCCTTCCGCCGACGCTGAAACTCGTCGAGCTGCCGTTTATCTGGTGATGTCGCAGATTCCGCCCGGCAAGGTTGTGAGCTACGGCGAACTGGCCGCCATGGCCGGACTGGGCCGCGCTGCTCGCTGGGTCGGCCGCTTGATGTCGCAGTTGCCCGATGAGACCAGCCTGCCCTGGCATCGAGTGATCGCCGCCGGCGGCAGGCTGAGCATCCCGGCGGGCACGGCCGCCGGCCATGAGCAGCGCATGCGTCTGCGCGCCGAGGGGCTAACCATCATCAACGACCGGGTGGACATGCGTCGGCACGGCTGGCATTCGACGGAGCACAGCGGTTAGAGTGCGCCCTTCGTCCAAACTGTACAGAACCTCGATGTATGTCCCGTGAAACCTGGCGCGATGCGCTAGCCGCCTACGCCAGTCCCGCCACGCTGGCCCTGCTGTTGCTGGGTTTCGCTGCCGGCCTTCCCGCTGTATTGGTGTTCTCCACGCTCTCGGTGTGGCTACGCGAGGCTGGCGTTTCCCGGGAAACCATTGGCTTTGCCAGCTGGATCAGCCTGGCGTACGCCTTCAAGTGGGTCTGGTCGCCGATGCTCGATCAATGGCGCCTGCCCTGGATCGGCGCGCTAGGGCGCAGGCGCTCCTGGCTGGTGCTGTCCCAGGCATTGATTGCCGTCGGCCTGATCGGCATGGCGCTATGCAACCCGCAGCACAACCTGACCTTGCTGATCGCACTAGCAGTGGTGGTGGCGTTCTCCTCGGCCACGCAAGACATCGCCATCGATGCGTATCGCCTGGAAATCGCCGAGGACAAACTGCAGGCAACCCTGGCCGCCAGCTACATGACCGGCTACCGAGTCGCCATGCTTTTAGCCAGTGCAGGTGCGCTATTCCTCGCCGAGTGGCTGGGCTCAAGCAGTGTCGATTACAACCAGGCCGCGTGGACCACCACCTACCTGGCCTTCGCCGTGCTGATCATCCCCGGCCTGATCACCAGCCTGGTGATTCGCGAACCGGACGCCGGCACACCACTGCCAAACGAGCCCTCTCGTTACAGTTTCAATCACCAGCTCGCCGCAGTCGGCTTGATGCTGGTTCTGCTCATCTCGGTGCCGGCGATGATCAACGCCATCATCGCCCAGGCATGGCCACGAGCGATGCTGTACGCGCTGTTCATTATCGGCACCGCTTCACCGGTGGGCCGTGCACTGCTGATTCCGGTTCGTCACATTTTCGGCCAAGCCAGGCAGCGGCAGCGCCCGTTGCGTTTCGACTTTGCTCATCAGGCAGTATCAGTGATCGTGCTGATCATCCTGATGGTATCTACCACCGGCATGTTCCAGTCCTACTGGGGCGGCTACTGGCCACGCGGCACCATGTATCTGTTGATCTGCTGGGGCTGCCTATCGGCGCCTGGGCGCATCCTGATGGGACCGGTGCTGACGCCGATCACCGACTTCATCGTCCGCTACCGCTGGCAGGCACTGCTGTTGCTCGGGTTGATCGCCACCTATCGGATGTCGGACACGGTAATGGGCGTAATGGCCAACGTGTTCTACATCGATCAGGGCTTCTCCAAGGACGAGATCGCCAGCGTCAGCAAGCTCTTCGGTCTGGTCATGACGTTGCTCGGCGCGGCATTTGGCGGGTTGCTGATCGTGCGTTTCAGCATTCTGCCGATTCTCTTCATCGGCGGCGTCGCATCGGCCGCAACCAATCTGATGTTCATGCTGCTGGTGGAAATGGGCGCGAACCTGCAGATGCTCATCGTCACCATTTCCTGCGACAACTTCAGTGGCGGATTGGCCTCGACAGCGTTCGTCGCCTACCTCTCCAGCCTGACCAATCTCAAGTTCTCTGCCACGCAATATGCGTTGCTCAGCTCGTTGATGCTGTTGCTGCCGCGCCTGCTCGGCGGCTATTCCGGTGTGATGGTAGAGAAGCTTGGCTACAGCGATTTCTTCCTGGTCACCGCGCTGCTCGGCATTCCTACCCTGGTGCTGATTGCATGGCAGTGGTCGCGAAGTCGTCAGCAGCCCGATGAATCGCAGAGTGAAGCCGCCTCGGAACGGTCCTGAAGAAACGACGAAGCCGGCAGATGCCGGCTTCGTTCTATCAGCACAACGCAAGTGCGTCAGCTCTGTACCAGATGCACCACTCGCTGCGGGAACGGGATACCGACGCCAGCGGCAGTCAGTCGCTCCTTGGCCTGTTCGGTGAAGCTGAAGGTCACCGGCCAGAAGTCGCCGGTCGCCACCCATACGCGCAGCGACAGATTCACCGAACTATCGCCAAGTCCAGTGACAAACACGACGGGCTCTGGCTCGCGCAGGACCCGCGGATCCTCGGCAATCTCCAGCAGGACTTGCCGTGCCAGCTTGATATCGCTGCTGTAGTCGATGCCGACATTGATATCCGCACGGCGCCGCGGCTCGCGGGAGAAGTTGGTGATATGCCCATTGGAGAGCGCTCCGTTGGGTACTACCACGGTCTTGTTATCCCCGGTCTTGAGCACGGTATGGAAAATCTGGATGGAATTGACCGTACCTGCGATTCCCTGCGCCTCAATCCACTCACCGACGCGAAACGGTCGGAACAGCAGAATCAGCACGCCACCGGCGAAGTTTGCCAGGCTGCCCTGCAAGGCCAGGCCGATCGCAAGACCAGCAGCACCGATCACCGCAATGAACGATGTGGTTTCCACACCGATCATCGACGCCACGCTGACCAGCAGCAGGACTTTGAGCACTACGCTGGCGAGGCTGCCGATAAAACCGTGCAGCGTTGGGTCCACCTGCCTGCGCTGCAACAGACTGCTGACCTTGCCGGTCAGGGTGTTGATCAGCCACCAGCCGAACAGGAAAGTCAGCAGCGCAAGCGTCACCTGCGCGCCATATTGCAGAACGACCGGCAGCCATGATTCGGAAAGACCGACCAGATAGTCGACGCTCAGGTCCATGGAGGTACTCCTTAGAGAAGGTGGTGCCCGCGGCGGCGGACACCGTTTGAAGCGAGGGATGAATGCGCGCCGAGGCGCGGAGGAAATCAGTCGCGGAAGTTGTTGAATTGCAGCGGCATGCCGAATTCGTGGCCACGCAACACGGCAATGGCTTCCTGCAGGTCGTCACGCTTCTTGCCGGTCACGCGTACCTGCTCACCCTGAATGGCAGCCTGGACCTTGAGCTTGGCGTCCTTGATGTGCGCAACGATCTTCTTCGCCAGCTCCTTTTCGATCCCTTCACGCAGCACTACTTCTTGCTTCGTGCTCTTGCCGGATGCATAGGCGTCCTTGATTTCCAGACACTGGATATCAATCTTGCGTTTGACCAGGCTCAACTTGAGAATCTCAAGCATCTGCTCCAATTGGAACTCGGCGTCCGCCGTCAGCTGCACGGTCAGATCCTTTTGCTCGAAGCTGCCTTTACCGCGAAGATCGTAACGACGATCCAGTTCCTTCATGGCGTTGTCGATCGCGTTGGTGACTTCGTGCTTGTCCAATTCGGACACCACGTCGAACGAGGGCATGGGATTCCTCCACTATGAAGCGCGACGGGCCGCATGAGCCGAGCGCGCGTGTCTTGACGGTTGAAAATGCGCGGTCATTATAACGATTCGACGTGTCAGCGCCCGCCCCCCTACGGCAAGTGACAGGACGTCCCCCTTCAATTGATTGAGCTTGTCATGCCCAACCCTCTCCTGAGCATCCTCGTAGTTGATGACGCCAAGTTTTCCAGCGTCATGATCGGTCGCGCGCTGAGCAAGGCGGGCTATCAGGATATCCGCTTCGCCAGCAGCGCCGCTGATGCGCTGGCGCAGCATGAACAGCGCCCCGCCCACGTCCTGCTCGCAGACTGGCTGATGCCGGAAATGGACGGTCTCGAACTCACCGGACTGATACGCCAACGCGACGCGGTGGGAGGCCATTACAGCTATGTCATTCTGCTAACCGGGCGCGACAGCGAGAATGCCCTCGGCCATGCGTTCGATCATGGCGTCGACGACTTCATCAGCAAATCAGCCATGAACGAACAGCTGTTGCCGCGGATTTTCGCTGCCGACCGTCTGTGCGGGTCCTTGCAGAAACTCAAGCAGGAAAATCACCAGCTGGCGGAAAATGTCGCCTGCCTTGAGCAACACAGCCTGCAGGACCCGTTGACCGGTCTGGGCAATGATCGCTACCTGCTCCAGCGGCTGGCCGCCAGCCTGCGGCAGATGGAAAACCGCGGCACGGCGTTGTATTACCTGCAGATTGGTCTGGCAGAAGCCGATACGCTACGCGAGCGCCATGGCGAAGCGGTGTACGCAGAAATCCTCTGTGCCATCGCCGCCCGCCTGCAACAGCTAGTGCGCCCGCTGGATGTGGTGTGCCGCATCAATGAGGCCCAGTTTGGCGTACTGGCACTGGTCGATGACCTCAAGGGATGCTCACCGAGCAGCTTCAAACGCCTTCACGAAGGCTTGAACCTGAGGGCGCTGAAGACCAGCGAAGGCTTCGTTTCGATAAAAGCGGGCATCAGCCTGATCAGTCTGGATACAGATGCTTTGCCAATCACACCGGAAGCAATCATCGAACGCGCCGCGTCACTGTTGCCAAGCGCCTACAGTACCGGTCGCATCGTGCCGCTGCGCCTGAAGCAATCGGCGTAGCAGTGAGCTGGCACATCCTGGGAGTAGGTGCCCTCGGCAGCCTGTGGGCGACCCGCCTGGCCCGAGCTGGCGTCCCGGTGCGGATCATTCTGCGGTCCTCACAGCGCCTCTCCGATTATCAGCGTGCCGGCGGTCTCACGCTGAGCGAAGCGGGCGAGTCCAGCCTGCATGCCATTCCGGCAGAGCTGCCCGAGGCGAGCACACCGATCCAGCGCCTGCTGGTCGCCTGCAAGGCCTACGATGCCGAGGCTGCGATTGCTCGATTGGCGCCACGCCTTGCCAACAACTGCGAGATCCTGCTGCTGCAGAATGGCCTGGGTAGTCAACAAGCCATCGCCGAGCGCTGGCCGCAGGCACGCTGCATTTTCGTGTCGAGTACCGAGGGCGCCTATCGCGAAGGCCCCCTGCAGGTGGTGTTCGCCGGGCGCGGCCAGAACTGGCTGGGCGATCCGAACGGCGGCAGCGCGCCGGTCTGGCTGGACGAGCTGGACCGGGCGGGTATTCCGCAAATCTGGAGCACCGACATCGTTGCACGGCTCTGGCGTAAGCTGGCGCTGAACTGCGCGATCAACCCGCTGACCGTGCTTCACGACTGTCGCAACGGCGATTTGCTGCAGTATCGCGAGCAGCTCGCGGCGCTTTGCCGAGAACTCGGCACACTGCTCGAAGCCAATGGCCAGGCGCCTGCAGCCACAGACCTGCAGGACGAAGTGCTGCGGGTGATCGAAGCCACCGCCGCCAACTACTCCTCCATGTATCAAGATGTTCGGCTCGGTCGGCGCACCGAAATCGCCTACCTGCTTGGCCATGCCTGCCGCAGCGCCGACGCACTCGGCGTGGCAGTGCCGCTGTTGCACGACCTGCATGATCGCTTGCGCAAACGCCTGAGCCTGCGCGGATTGCCCACAGACTGAGCCCCGGCTACCCTGCAGAAACCTCTGTTACGCCGTGCCCGCCAATGATCCTGCGTCAGCGCCTCGAAAACCTGCCTGTCGGCCGCAAGCTGTTGCTCGCCCTGCTCGTCCTGCTCGCCGCAGTGTTGCTGGTGTCCAATCTCACCTTTATCAGCGCTGCCTATTGGATTTCTCGGCAAAGCGTGGCGCCCCAGGCCATGCATACCCTTGGAGAGCTGTTCGCCACAGAAGAACTCAGCAGCCGAGCACTATCGTCGCCAGAGGCGGCCAGTGCCTTGCTCAAACGGCTGGAGGGCTACGCGCCGTTGCGGGCAGCGATGATCTACGACAGCGAAGGCAATAGCCTCGCGCAGCTGCAGCAAGGGGAGCGACTGCGCCTGCCCGAACAATTAAGCGAGGTTGCGCACTGGAGTGCCAGCGAGATCCGCGCCAACCTGCTGGTCCGGCTACCGCAACCCGACGGCAGCACCGGCCACCTGCTAATGGTCGCCAGCAGCGAGCTGCCTGGCGCCTTCTATACCGGAACGCTGACGGCGAGCCTGGCTATCCTCGTGGCCAGCCTGCTGCTTTGGGTCCTGGTCGCGCGGCAGATCCGCCAGCTCATCACCCGGCCGATTCGCGATCTGGAAGCGCTGTCGCGCCAGGTTACCCGCGAGGAGGACTACTCGCTGCGGGCCAAGCCCGGCAATCAGGACGAAATCGGCAGGCTGGCCGATGCCTTCAACACCATGTTGTCGCGTATGGAAGCCCGCGAACAACAGCTCAAGCGCGCCCGTGACGATGCCCAGGACGCCTTCGATCATGCCCAGGGGCTGGCCGAAGAAACACGTCACTCCAATCGCAAACTGGAGCTGGAGGTTCAGGTACGTAGCAAGATCGAGCAGAAGCTCACAGGTTTTCAGAAGTACCTCAACAGCATCATCGACTCGATGCCTTCTGCTCTGATCGCCCTAGACGAACAGCTCTATGTCACCCAGTGGAACCAGGAGGCCAGTGCACTCTCTGGTACGTCGTTGGACGACGCATTGAATCAGCCGGTCTTCGTCGCCTTCGAGCCGCTCAAACCATTCCTCGCCCAGATTCGACGCACCTCCGAGCAGCACGTGGTGGCGAAAATCGAGCGAGTAACCTGGCTACGCAACGACGAGCCACGCCACTATGCACTGACCTGCTATCCACTGACCGGTGCGGGCGGCCGCGGGGTGGTGATCCGTATCGACGACATCACCCAGCGGATCAACATGGAAGAAATGATGGTGCAATCAGAGAAGATGCTCTCGGTCGGCAGCCTGGCAGCCGGCATGGCCCACGAGATCAACAACCCCCTCGGCGCCATCCTGCACAACGCGCAGAACATCCGTCGCCGGCTTTCGCCGGAGCTGGAGCGTAACCGTGAAGCGGCCGAGGAAACCGGCGTGCGCCTTGAAGCAGTCAACCAGTATCTGCAGCGTCGTGAGATACCGCAGCTGCTGGACGGTATCCAGCAAGCCGGCTCGCGGGCGGCGAAGATCGTCAGCCACATGCTCAGTTTCAGTCGCATGAGCAATCGTCAGTTGGCCGATTGCCATCTGCCGGTGCTGATCGATCAGGCGCTGGAGATCGCTGGCAACGACTTCGCCCTGATGGAGGGATTCGATTTCAAGGCCATCGATATCGTCCGTGATTTCGACCCGCGAGTGGATCGTGTGCCCTGCATCGGTAACGAGTTGGAACAGGTGCTACTCAATCTGCTGAAAAACGCCGCCCAGGCAATTCATGCCCACCAAGGAGGCGATGCGGGACAGATCATTCTGCGCACACGCCTGAATCCGCCGTGGGCGGAAATCCAGGTAGAGGACAACGGCGGCGGGATTCCGGAGAATGTGCGCAAACGCATCTTCGAGCCGTTCTTCACCACCAAGGAAGTGGGTCAGGGAACCGGTCTGGGCCTTTCCGTCTCGTATTTCATCATCACCAACAATCATCAGGGTCAGATGGAAGTGCAGTGCCAACCCGGCCACGGCTCTACCTTCACCCTACGTCTACCGCTGAGCTCACCCAGCGAGCCGGCCACGGCCTGAACAAGGAATAGAAGCGCATGGGCAATCGACTGTCGAAGATCTACACCCGCACTGGCGATAGCGGCGAAACCGGACTCGGCGACGGCCGCCGGGTTGCCAAGGATCACCCCCGCGTGGAGGCCATGGGCGAGGTCGATACGCTCAACAGCCAGCTCGGCCTGCTGCTTGCCGAACTGGCTGAGGCGCAAGTGCAATGGCCTGCGCTCGATGAGCTGATCAGCGTGTTCGGGCCTTGCCAGCACCGCCTGTTCGATCTTGGCGGCGAGCTGGCCATGCCCGATTACCAGGCGCTGCAGGAAAGCGAGATCGAGCGCCTGGAGCAGGCCATCGACAACTGGAATCAGGAGCTGGGGCCGCTCAAGGAGTTCATTCTGCCGGGCGGTTCCAGGCTCATCGCCCTCGCCCACCTGTGCCGCAGCGTGACGCGCACTGCCGAGCGCCGCTGCCAGCAGCTCAATGCCAGCGAAACCGTGCGCCCGGTGCTGCTGGCCTATCTGAACCGGCTGTCCGACGCGCTGTTCGTCGCCGCCCGCCTGATTGCGCGGCGCCAGGGGTGTGGCGAGATCCTCTGGCAACCCGCCGCCGCGGCAGCCGGCGCGGATGACTGAGCACCGCGTGGATCAACAGGCGCGACGGCGCGACGGGCTGCATGCCGCTTGGGAAGCCTTCATCGTTCTGCTGGTCTGCGTGAACCTGGCGCTGATCCTGTTCGACAGCCTGTTCGCGCTGCAGCCGGTCAACACGGCGCTTGCCAACCTGCTGCCTCAACTGCACGAGCGCTATCAGCAAAGCATCCACGTAAACTTCCAGTACATCGACCTGGCCTTCGTCGCGGTCTTCATTCTCGACGTGCTGCTCGGCTGGACGGTCGCACTGTTCGAGCGCCGTTATGCGCGCTGGTACTACTACCCGTTCGCCCACTGGTATGACGTGCTCGGCTGCATTCCGCTGGCTGGCCTACGCTGGTTGCGGGTGCTGCGGGTTGGCAGCCTGCTGATCCGCCTGCAGCGTCTGGGCCTGATCGACATGCGCCGGTGGGCCGTCTATGGGCTGTTCAGCCGTTATTACTACCTGCTGATCGAAGAGCTTTCCGACCGGGTGATGGTGCGCCTGTTCGGCCGTCTGCAGCAGGAGATCGGCGCCAGCGATGACCTCTCCCGGCGTCTTCTGCAGGAGGTGGTCCGACCGCGCAAGCAGCGCGTGCTCAACGACCTGTCGCGGCGCCTGCAAGGCATGCTGGAAACCGGCTACCGCGACAATCGCGGCGCCATTGAAGGCTATGTCAGCCAGCTGATCCACCAGGCGCTGCAGGACAATCCGGAGATGCACAGCCTCAGAAGGCTGCCGCTCGGCAATCGACTGGCTGCGACGCTCGACGACGCGCTCAGCGATATCGCCGCACGCCTCCTGCAGGGCGCCGTCGAAGGCATGCGCGGGCCGCAGTTCCAGGCCCTGGCGGCCAATCTCGCTGACGAGTTCTTCGATGCCTGGGTCTATCAGGATGAACACACCGACCTGGCCCTGGAAGAACTGCTGGTCGATGTCATCGAGGTGCTCAAGCAGCAGGTGCTCGACCGACGCTGGAGTCGTTTCGTCGGACCGACGCCACCCGCTACGCCGCCCGATTGATCGGATCAGCTCGACCGCGCCGCGCCACGCCCGGGCTCCTCGCCCTCATCCACGCCCCGAAAGCCGGCTGCCGACTTTTCGTCGAGACGCGCACCGATGATCATCTCGGTCGCCCAGTTCACCAGAATCGAGGTGTAAGCCTCCTGACAGCGCTCGTTGCTCAACGCATGGTCGGCCCCATCGATGATGCGGTGAGTCAGTGAATGGGTGCTGTGAAAGGCGGCGCGATAACTCATGATCGTTTCGTGAGGAACGAAGGTATCGTGCTCGGACTCGACGATCAGCACATCACCGCGAAAGTCGGCACATGCGGCCAGCGCGCGATTCTCCTTCGGCAGCACACGCCTGCTTCGCAACTGGTTGAGCACGTCACGATCGAGCTGCCGCTTGGGTACTTGCCATTCATCGTCGAGGTACAGCGCCGGCACGCGCAGGGCCAGCCACTTCACCGGTCGTAGCGAAGTGAGGATAGCAGCGAGGTAGCCACCGTAGCTGGTGCCCACCACGGCGATTGCTGCTGGGTCGATATGCGGATGCTGGGCGAGCAGATCATAGGCCGCCAACAAGTCATCGAGATTCTGCTCGCGTGTCACCGTTTCCTGCTGTGCACGAGTCTGCGCGTGCCCACGCAGATCGAACGACAGACAAATACAGCCAAGCCCGGCAATGCCCCGTGCGCGGCTCAGATCGCGCTGCTGACTACCGCCCCAGCCGTGTACGAAGAGTACGCCCGGCATTTTCGCTGGCGGCGTGAGAAACGTGCCCGCGATGTGTTCATCGCCGACCAGTATGTCGACCATCTCGCTATGCGTTGCCATATTCCTCCACCATTACACACTTGGTGATAAAGCCAACGTCTGCGTCTTCGTCTCGATACAGCACGCTGGCGCCTGCCGGCACGTTCTGCTGTTGCCCGTAGAACTCGAGCGACGACGCCCGCACCGCCCGTGCTGGCGTTCCCAGCTTGAATACTTCCAGCGCGGCAATCTCCGCACTGCTAGCACCGCCGATACGCCAAGACTGCTCCAGCACGCCGGAGCGTGGCTGACCACGGCCATCGATACCCTGAGCGATGTCGTAATTGCGGCGTGAGGCAAAAAACTGCCGATAACAGCTCGATGCCGCTTCGTCATAGACCTGAGCCTGGCGGACCGCCAGGCGGGTCGTCTCTGGTAGATCCAGCGCCAGTAGCGCATCGAAATCACCGTCGACAATGACCAGATCCGAGCCGCCGTAGACTTCGTTACCCGCATTATCCTGAGTCAGGCGTTGTGTGCCGTAGTAACTAGCCAAGCGCCCGCCAACCCTTACCTGTCCGACGCTAAACGTCGTAACACGATCCAGATGCGCCTCCAGAACCAGGCCGTACTGAGCCAACTCCTTCTCGTCGAGGGCAAACAGGGCCTGGTCGAGGGAATCACTGTCATCGACGCGCTGCTGCCCGCGCCCACCGGTGGCGCGTACCGGCTTGATCCGCACCGGCCCCTCATTCAGCAAACGCCGCCCAGCGTCACGGGCATCCTCGATACTGAACGCGCTGTAGCCGGCCAATACACTACCCTTCACCTGCGTGCTGAAATCCCGTGACCAGCCAACCGGCGCGACCGCATCCGGACGCACCAGAGGATGAGTGATCGCCTTGGTTTCAACGAAGGCTTGCGGCACGACGCCACCAAAGAGATCGCCTTCCTCATTCAGGCCCAACTCCTGCGCTTCTCGCAGCCCGACCACGGTGCCCGACGGAACGATGTAGGGTTGGGCGTCATAGCGCCGCGTCGGATCGTACTCGCCCCCGTAATTCAACCCCAGCAAGGCAGCAAGGCGTTCGGCCAATGCTGCATGAACAACTTTCTCGTGCTGCGGCTCGCGTGGCCGATTGGGGTAGGTCAATACGACCCTGCGTGAACTCTGCGGCTTTTGCGCATTCATCATCTTTGTTGACGGCTCCATGGACTGCTCGACATGTACGCCCTGTGACCGGAAGTCAGGGTGGCGTTCGCGTTCACTTGGGAGGTAGCGCGGTAATCGGTAGACCGCGACCAGTGCGCAATGATCCTCGCCGATCCGGTGAACACCCCTTCCAGCCGTTGCGGCAGTCCGCCGCATAAAAACAAAAGGGGAGCAACCTCGCGGCTGCTCCCCTTCTTTATTGCGCTTCGATTCAGGCCGGCGCGGACGACCGGATCAGGTGATCGAAGGCGCTCAGCGAGGCCTTGGCGCCTTCACCCACGGCGATCACGATCTGCTTGTACGGCACCGTGGTCACGTCACCGGCGGCGAACACGCCCGGGATGCTGGTCTGGCCCTTGGCGTCGACGATGATCTCGCCGAAACGGGACAGCTCCAGGGTGCCCTTGAGCCATTCGCTGTTGGGCAGCAGGCCAATCTGCACGAAGATACCTTCCAGCTCGACCTCGTGCACCTCATCGTTGGTGCGGTCCTTGTAGACCAGGCCGGTGACCTTCTGGCCGTCGCCTTTGACCTCGGTGGTCTGCGCCATCTTGAGCACGCGAACATTGGGCAGGCTGTTGAGCTTGCGCTGCAGCACGGCGTCGGCACGCAGTTCTTCGCCGAACTCGAGCAGGGTCACGTGAGCCACGATGCCGGCCAGGTCGATGGCCGCTTCCACGCCGGAGTTACCGCCGCCGATCACCGCCACGCGCTTGCCCTTGAACAGCGGGCCGTCGCAGTGCGGGCAGTAGGCGACGCCACGGCCGCGGTATTCCTGCTCGCCGGGCACGTTCATTTCGCGCCAGCGGGCGCCTGTAGCCAGAATCAGGGTCTTGGCCTTGAGCTCGCCGCCGTTCTCGAACTGTACCCGGTGCAGACCGTCTTCTCCCGCCGGGATCAGCTGGCTGGCGCGCTGCAGGTTCATGATGTCGACCTCATACTCGCGCACATGCTCTTCCAGCGCGCGGGCAAGTTTCGGGCCTTCGGTTTCCTTCACCGAGATGAAGTTCTCGATGGCCATGGTGTCGAGCACCTGACCGCCGAAGCGCTCGGCTGCGACGCCGGTGCGGATGCCCTTGCGCGCGGCGTAGATCGCCGCTGCGGCGCCGGCCGGGCCACCACCGACCACCAGCACGTCGAAGGCATCCTTGGCCTTGAGCTTCTCGGCGTCACGGGCGCTTGAGCCGGTGTCGAGCTTGGCGAGGATCTCTTCCTCGCTCATGCGGCCCTGGGTGAACAGCTCGCCGTTGAGGTAGATGCTCGGCACGGACATGATCTGGCGGGCTTCGACCTCGTCCTGGAACAGAGCGCCGTCGATGGCCACGTGCTTGATGTTCGGATTGAGCACGGCCATCAGGTTCAGCGCCTGGACCACGTCCGGGCAGTTCTGGCAGGACAGCGAGAAGTAGGTTTCGAAGCGGTAGTCGCCATCCAGCGCCTTGATCTGCTCAATCACCTCCGGCGCGGTCTTCGACGGGTGACCGCCGACCTGCAGCAGGGCCAGCACCAGCGAGGTGAATTCGTGACCCATGGGGATGCCTGCAAAACGCAGGCTGATGTTGCCGCCGATGCGGTTGAGCGAGAACGACGGCTTGCGTGCATCGTCGCCGTCGGTCTTCAGAGTGATCTTGTCGCTGAGGCTGGCGATGTCCTGCAGCAGGCTCAGCATTTCCTGGGACTTCTCGCCGTCATCAAGGGACGCGACGATCTCGAAGGGCTGGGTGACCTTCTCCAGGTAGGCTTTCAACTGGGTCTTGAGATTGGTGTCCAACATGAGCAGCGGTACCCCGTACGGAAATCAGGAAATAAAACGCCCGGACGGTTCGCGTCCAGGCGTTGGGTTGCCAGAGGGCGGTGAACAGCCCTCCGGCACGCAGGGCAGATAGGCGAAAGCCTTAGATCTTGCCGACCAGGTCCAGCGAAGGAGCCAGGGTCTTCTCGCCCTCTTTCCACTTGGCCGGGCAGACTTCGCCCGGGTGAGCGGCGGTGTACTGAGCAGCCTTCAGCTTGCGCAGGGTCTCGGACACGTCACGAGCGATCTCGTTGGAGTGAATCTCGACGGTCTTGATCACGCCTTCCGGGTTGATCAGGAAGGTGCCGCGCAGCGCCAGACCTTCTTCTTCGATGTGCACACCGAAAGCGCGGGTCAGCTGGTGAGTCGGGTCGCCGATCAGCGGGAACTGCGCCTTGCCAACGGCAGGGGAAGTTTCGTGCCAGACCTTGTGCGAGAAATGGGTATCGGTGGTGACGATGTACACCTCGGTACCGGCCTTCTGGAACTCGGCGTAGCTGTTGGCAGCGTCTTCGATTTCAGTCGGGCAGTTGAAGGTGAAGGCAGCCGGCATGAAGATCAGCACGGACCACTTGCCCTTCAGGGATTCTTCGGTAACTTCGATGAACTTGCCATTGTGGAAGGCATTGACTTTGAAGGGTTGAACTTGAGTGTTGATCAGCGACATCTGCTAACTCCTTTAGGGGGTTCAGAAACTTAACGGGGCCTACGATAACGCAGTCAGCAGCATACCGTTAATTGATTAAGGGAATGACCGCGATTGCTTTCATCTATCGAAGACACATTTATCGGGTTTACAGCAGCATCGCCAGTGACCTGCATCAGCGCCAGCGGTTCAATCCGGCCAGAACGCTCGAATCGCAGCGACACCCTGCGCACCGGCCTGGCGTGCCGCGGACAGGTCGGATGCCTGAAGTCCGCCCAACAGGTAGGCCGGGCGGTCGAAGCCTAGCAGTAAATCCGCGACCTGCGGCCAGCCCAACGGTGAGGCATCCGGATGGCTGGCGGTCGCCAGCACTGGCGACAGCGTGACGAAATCTACTCCCAATACGGCCGCCAGCGCCAGCTCCTCGGCATCGTGACAGGACGCCGCCAACCAGCGGCTCGCCGCGATCGGTCGTTCCCGCCCAGCCTGCTCTCGCAGCTGTCCGGCGGTCAGATGCCAGCCAGCCCCGGGATAGTCGCACGCCCACTGTAGCGGGCCCTTGAGCATCAGTTGAGCCTGCCCCTCGCACAAAGCTAGCGCCCGCTCCGCCAACGCACGGTAGGCGGCAGGCGGTAGCGACGGCACACGCAGTTGGATCAGCCGTATGCCGTCATCCAGTGCTCGCGCGAGTCCTTCGAGCAACCGTTGTGGGGCGATGCCATCCGGCGTTATCAGGTAGCGGTGCGGCAAGCGCGCAGCCGCGACGATCGGCTGATTCGCAGCCGGGAAGCTGTAGTTCGTCAGCTGATCCGCCGTCACCCACATCAGCGGCTGGCCTTCCGCCCCGTGGGGTTCACCGGTAAACGCCTGCACCTCCCAGACATCGAGCAGCACTTGCTTGTCCGGATAATCGTGGCGCACCTGGATCAACGGCTGCGCCGCGGTAACGACGATGCCCAGCTCCTCCAGCAACTCACGCGCCAGCGCCGCCTCGACGCGCTCATCCGCCTCGACCTTGCCGCCGGGAAATTCCCACAATCCTCCCTGGTGTTTGTCGAGCGGACGCTTTGCGATAAGCACGCGCGCGTCGGCACCACGAATGACGGCTGCGGCTACATGGATTCGTTTCACTTTCGCACTTCCTGCAGGGCGCTCTGATGCCAGCGCTGAAAAGCCGGCCACTGATGGATAGTCTCGACGTAGCTCGCTGCAACCGCCGGCAGTGCCACTCGATAGCTTCGCAGGCGGGAAGCCACCGGGGCATAGAACGCATCAGTGATGCCTGGTTGGCCAAATAGATAATCACCGCTCTGGCCAAAGCGCTCGCGGCAATCGCTCCAGATAGCGCAGATTCGCTCGACGTCTGCCCGCACTGCCTCGGGTAGCTCGGGCAAGGCCTGATCACGCGCCATATCCATCGGCAGATGACTGCGCAGCGCCTGAAAGCCACTGTGCATCTCCGCGCAGATACTTCGCGCCAATGCGCGCGCATAGCGCTCGCGTGGCCAGAGGTGTGCATTGGGGAAATGCTCGGCCAGGTATTCGGCGATTGCCAACGAATCCCACACCGGGCCGTCCTCGGTTAGCAGTACCGGCACCTTGCCGGTCGGCGAGTAAGCCAGCAGCCGGGCTCGGCTGTCCGGCCGATAGAGCGAGACCGGAACCTGCGCGCACGCAGCGCCGGACAGTTCTACTGCCAGGGCGGCGCGCAGCGACCAGGATGAGTAGTTCTTGTCGCCGATTACCAATTGCAGAGCCATGACCGATGCACCTCGAGTTGCCTTCGGAAGAGTCAGCGGACGTTAAAGCGCGGCAAGCGGAAATGGCAATTCCCGTTGCACATGGGGCCATGCGCAACGGCAATAGCTAAGGGCAGGGTTCGATCAGGTCCGGTACTCGGCGTTGATCTTCACGTACTCGTGGGACAGATCGGTGGTCCAGATGGTCTCGCTGCAATCTCCACGTCCGAGCTCGATACGGATGGTGATTTCCTCACGGGCCATTACTGCCGCGCCCTGCTCTTCCGCGTAGCTGGGCGAGCGCCCGCCCTGGCTGGCGATGCAGACCTCGCCGAGGAACACATCGATCTTGCTCACGTCCAGGTCTCGCACGCCGGCATAGCCGACCGCAGCGAGAATGCGGCCCCAGTTCGGGTCGGAGGCGAACAGCGCTGTCTTGATCAGCGGCGAATGCGCGACGGCGTAGGCCACGTCCAGGCACTCCTGATGATTGCCGCCACCGTTGACCTGCACCGTGACGAACTTGGTCGCACCTTCGCCGTCGCGGACGATGGCCTGAGCCACTTCCATGAACACTTCCAGCACCGCCTGCTTGAGCTTGCCGAACAGCTCGCCGGCAGCTTCGGTGATCTCCGGCAGCGCCGCCTGGCCGGTGGCGATCAGCATGCAGCAATCGTTGGTGGAGGTGTCACCATCGATGGTGATGCGGTTGAACGACTTGTTTGCCGCATCGCGTACCAGATCCTGCAACACGCTGCCGGCCACCTTGGCATCGGTGGCGATATAGCCAAGCATGGTCGCCATGTTCGGCCGAATCATGCCGGCACCCTTGCTGATACCGGTGACGGTCACCGTCACGCCGTCGTGCTGGAACTGACGGCTGGCACCCTTGGGCAGCGTATCGGTGGTCATGATGCCGGTCGCGGCCTCTGCCCAATGATCAGGCGACAGATCATCGAGCGCAGCCTGCAGCGCCGATTCGATCTTCTGCACCGGCAGCGGCTCGCCGATCACGCCAGTCGAGAAAGGTAGCACGGCCGTCTCGTCGCTTCCGGTTATGGCCGCAAGGGCCGCGCAGGTGTGGCGGGCGTCGGCCAGACCTTGCGGCCCGGTTCCGGCATTGGCATTACCGGTGTTAGTCAGCAGGTAACGCACCGGTCCGTGCATACGCTCGCGCGTGACGAGCACGGGGGCGGCGCAGAAGGCGTTGGTGGTGGTCACCCCAGCGACACGGGAGCCCTCGGCACAGCGCATGATCACTACGTCCTTACGCCCCGGTCGCTTGATTCCGGCCGAAGCAATGCCGAGTTCGAAACCGGGTACCGGGTGCAGGGTAGGTAAAGGACCAAGACCGACAGCCATGGATGCGCTCCTTCAGAACAATGGATGGCCAACAGGCCGAGAAAGGGTTTGCGACAAAAACGCCGCGAGCGGCAGAAGCCGGTCGCGGCGCGGAATCAACAGGCGAGGTCGGACTTACTGAACCTGCCCGTGACAATGCTTGTACTTCTTGCCCGATCCGCACGGGCAAGGCTCGTTGCGACCGATCTTCGGCTCGGTACGCACCGACGCCACGGCGACGTCTGGCTGGCCCTCGACTTCTGCGGGCTCCTCCTCCGGCTGATCCAGCGCGGACACCTCGGCATGCTGGAACTGCATGCGCTTGGCCAGTTCTTCGGCTTCGTGGCGCAGGCGGGCTTCCTCTTCGGCCGGGTCTTCGCGACGCACCTGGACATGAGACAGCACACGGATACTGTCACGCTTGATCGATTCGAGCAGATCCTGGAACAACGTGAAGGACTCACGCTTGTATTCCTGCTTCGGATTCTTCTGCGCGTAGCCGCGCAGGTGGATGCCGTGACGCAGGTGATCCATCGTCGAAAGATGGTCTTTCCACAGATCATCCAGCACGCGCAACACGATCTGCTTCTCGAAGGAGCGCAGCGCCTCAGCGCCGGCCATGTCCTCTTTCTCGTTGTAAGCGTCGAGCAGCGCCTGGAGAATCTTTTCGCGCAGCGTTTCCTCGTAGAGCTTCTCGTCTTCGTCCAGCCACTGCTGGATCGGCAGGCGAGTGCCGAAGTCGCTGTATAGCACCGCTTCCAGGCCCGGGATATCCCACTGCTCCGGCAGCGACTGCGGCGGGATGTGCGCGCTGATCGCGGCGTCCAGCGCTTCCTGGCGGAATTCGGCGATGGTCTGGCCGATTTCATCGGCGGCCAGCAGGCTGTTGCGCATGTGGTAGATCACCTTGCGCTGTTCGTTGGCCACATCGTCATACTCGAGCAGCTGCTTGCGCATGTCGAAGTTGCGCCCCTCGACCTTGCGCTGCGCTTTCTCGATGGCATTGGTAACCATGCGGTGCTCGATGGCCTCGCCTGACTCCATGCCCAGCGCCTTCATGAAGTTCTTCACCCGATCGGAGGCAAAGATACGCATCAGGCTGTCTTCCAGCGACAGATAGAAACGGCTGGAGCCTGGGTCACCCTGGCGACCGGCGCGACCACGCAGCTGGTTGTCGATACGGCGCGACTCGTGGCGCTCGGATGCGATTACGTGCAGGCCACCTGCTTCGAGCACCTGCTGGTGACGCTTCTGCCAATCCGCCTTGATCTGCGCAATCTGCTCTTCGGTCGCGTTCTCTAGCGCCGCAACTTCCACTTCCCAGTTGCCGCCCAGAAGAATGTCGGTACCACGGCCGGCCATGTTGGTGGCAATGGTCACCGCACCCGGCCGACCGGCCTGGGCAATGATCTCGGCTTCCTTGTCGTGGTGCTTGGCGTTTAGCACCTTGTGCTCGAAACCTTCTGCTTCCAGCAGACGCGACACGTACTCGGATGACTCGATGGTTGCCGTACCCACCAGCACCGGGCGGCCTTGATTACGGCATTCCTTGATGTCAGCGATGATCGCAGCGAATTTCTCTTCCTGGGTCAGATAGACCAGGTCATTGAAGTCCTTGCGCGCCAGCGGCTTGTTGGTCGGGATGACCACGACTGGCAGGCTGTAGATCTGCTGAAATTCGAAGGCTTCGGTGTCGGCGGTACCGGTCATGCCGGCCAGCTTCTTGTACAGACGGAAATAGTTCTGGAAGGTGGTAGACGCCAGAGTCTGACTCTCAGGCTGGATCTGCAGCCCTTCCTTCGCTTCGATGGCCTGGTGCAGGCCTTCCGAAAGGCGACGGCCCGGCATGGTCCGGCCGGTGTGTTCGTCGATCAGCAGCACCTGGTTGTTCTGCACGATGTATTCGACGTTGCGATGGAACAGCTTGTGAGCGCGCAGGCCGGAATACACATGGGTCAGCAGACCGAGGTTGTGCGCCGAATAGAGGCTCTCGCCCTCGGCCAGCAAACCGGCCTGGGTCAGCAGCTCCTCGATGTATTGGTGACCCTGTTCATTCAGCTCGACCTGACGGGTTTTCTCATCGATGGAGAAATGCCCTTCCTGAGTAACGACGCCCTCCTCTTCCTCGATGTGCTGGGTCAGGCGTGGGATGAGCAGGTTGATCTGCTGGTAGAGCTTGGAGCTGTCTTCGGCTTGGCCGGAAATGATCAGCGGTGTGCGCGCTTCGTCGATCAGAATGGAGTCGACTTCGTCGATCACGGCAAAGTTGAGTTCGCGCTGGTTCTTTTCCTGCAGGCTGAAAGCCATGTTGTCGCGCAGATAATCGAAGCCGAACTCGTTGTTGGTGCCGTAGGTGATATCGGACGCGTAGGCAGCACGCTTTTCTTCCGGCGGCTGGAACGGAGTAACGATGCCGACCGAAAGGCCGAGAAATTCGTACAACGGGCGCATCCAGTTGGCGTCACGACGAGCCAGATAGTCGTTGACCGTAACTACGTGCACACCCTTGCCGGCCAGTGCATTGAGGTACACCGCCAAGGTAGCCACCAGGGTCTTGCCTTCACCGGTACGCATCTCGGCGATGCGACCTTCATGCAGGGTCATGCCACCAATCAACTGGACATCGAAGTGACGCATGCCCATGACGCGCTTGCCGGCTTCGCGGCAAACGGCAAACGCTTCGGGGAGGATCTGATCGAGGGTTTCGCCTTTCTCGAGACGGGCCTTGAACTCTTCGGTCTTGCTGCGCAGTTGCTCGTCGGAGAGCGACAACATCTGCTCTTCGAGTGCATTGACGGACTGAACCGCCTTGAGCATGCGTTTGACCTCACGCTCATTCTTGCTTCCAAAGAGTTTCTTCAATAAAGGCGCAAACATATCGACAAAGACTTCCATGCTGGGGATGGAGGCACGTCCGCGGAGTCACGGCTGCGTGCAAAAGGGCCATTCTACTCGGAAACGGCAGTGAGGAAAGGTGCCTGACTGCGCAGCGCCATGACGCAACGGACGCGCTACCGGGTACCTGTATATTCGCAGCTGGCAGGCGATAAACCCTCTAGGCTGGGCATTTGCGCAGCACGCCAAAGCCGGAGGCGGCAGGATATTCCCCGAACCGGCTTCTGCTACCATTCACGCTTCTACCAAGCATCTCGGACCATCATGGCCTTTCGCCCGTCGCCGGCTCGTGCTCCTGCCTCATTGTTGCGCGAAGCGAAGCCGCTCAGAGCTTTGTTCGGCGAAGCGCTTCGGCTCGATCGTCTGCAACAGTTGCTGGAGAGCCAGTTGCAGCCCGCAGCTCGCGAGCACTGCCGCGTGGCATCCTGGCGCGAAGGTTGTCTGCTGCTTATCGTCACTGACGGCCACTGGGCGACACGGCTGCGCTATCAGCAGCGGCGTCTGCAACGTCAACTGGAAGTGCTCGAAGAGTTCGCCGGCCTGACGCGTATCCAGTTCAAGGTACAGCCACCGCCCCCGCCCAGGCACACGCCGGCGCGTACGCAACCGCTTTCGAGCAACGCCGCCGACAGCATTCAGGCGGCAGCTGATGGCATCCGCGACCCCAAGCTTCGCGCTGCACTGGAACGTCTGGCCAGCCGCAGCAAAGTGGACGACTGACATCCTGCGACAAATGCTTGCCACATCGTTGTTGCCCGGGGTCCGCCGCCACGGGTTAGCATGCCCCCATTGCAACGGAGGACGTCCATGCTGCCCAACCACCTGATCGTCGGTACTCGACCATGCTGATTGGCGCTCTGCTCATCCTGACCTGGCTGGTACTGCTGATCCGCTATCCATTCAGGGCCGTACCCATTTCACTGGGTGCCGTGCTCGGCCTTGCCTTGGTCGCTGGCTGGGTACTCTGGCAGGAGCATCGCGAAGAGCAGTTGCTCGCTCGTATCGAAATTCAGCTGACTCACGACCCTCGTCGCTGCGCTGGCGGGCAGCCGCTGCATGTGCGCCTGCACAATCACACCGACAAGAAATTGCAGAGCCTGCAGTGGGAAGTCGCCGCCTATGCGCCGGGCTCGCGCACCAACCTGGCGCGACGCGCCTACGATGCACCGGACTACCAGGGGGCAGGTGGTCTGCAGCCCGGCGCAAGCTGGGAATCCTGCCTGCCGCTACCGCTGCTGCGCGCCGGTTACCGCGCCGCCACACTGGAGTTTCGGGCCGAGCGCGTGCAAGGCCGATTCAAGAACTGACGAAACTCCGCTTCCTGCGCAGACTTTCAATCTTTGCCGCAGCCGCTTATGCTGTACAAATAAACAGTATCAATCTGCCAATGACCGAGGTGGTAAATGGCCGTCGAAGTGGTGTACCGCAGCAGTCGGGACCTGGAGCGTTTGTTCATGGATAAAGCCGAAGCCGATCGTCACGACAAGATGCTTGAGCTGGCAGAGGCGCTAGCTGCGGTGCTGCAGCAAGCGTCGCCGTCGCTGAGCGAACAGCAAGCCGAAGACATCGGCATCTACATGGCCAGGCACCGCGAGTTGTTTGCCAAGGCATTCAAGAGCAGCCCCGATGTTCTGGCGGAGCTGACTGCGCAGGCATGAAATGAGATGGCAGGTATGCCCGCGACATTTTTGCGGCAGTCAAGCCGCTGCGCCCGGGAAACTTGTCATCGCCTTGCCTGGTCCATTGCTGGCAACCCCTCACACAGGTATCCAGGCATGACGAGTCCATTTCAGAAGATCAGTGATGTGTTTCGTCCGCGCTACAACGTCAACTTCAGCATCGAGAAGCCTGATGGCAGCATTCTGCTGACATTGACGGGCTCGGAAGGCGTTGCAGTGAAGCGCTACATCAGTGCCGACCAATGGCGCGATCAACAGCAATTGCAGCGACTCATCACCAGCCTGCAAGTCAGTCTGGCCATCGAGCGCGGCGAGCAGTTGCCACAACGGATGTCCCACGGGGGCTTGCAACCCGCAACAGTGTAATGTCATCAACCTGACTGCCTGCAGGTTGCGCCGCTCTGCCCCGAAACTTACCCAACAAAAACAAGAATCCATCTTCGTCTGACAGCCGCCAGGCTTGCAGCGAACCGTCGCGCCTGAACTTTGCTGTTTCAGGCGCGACGATGAATGATCCCTTGGATGACTGCTTGTTCTCAGAGCCAGGCCAGCGCTTTGGCCTTCGCCACCGCCTGAGTACGGCGCGCGACACCCAGCTTCGTGTTGATCCTGCGCGCATGGGTCTTCACGGTATGTAGGGATATGAACAGCTGTTCGGCAATCTCCTGGTTCGAGCACCCCTGGGCAATCAGCCGCAACACCGTCAGTTCGCGGTTGCTGAGCACCGTTTCATCCGCTGCCGGGAGCGTCATTTCCGGCTCACGCTCGTAGCTCAGCAGCCGCTGCCGAAGTGATTCACCCTTCGCTGCGGGTAGCACTCGCGCCAGCCATTGCGGCTGCCGATACTGTAGTTCGTACAAGGGCTTGACCAGATGCTGACGCGCGGCCTCGCTGAGCGCCAAACGCAGCTCCAGCTCCGCCTCGGCGACCTGGCCATCGGCCTGTAACGCTTCCGCCAGACTGAAACGACACTCGCATGCGAGCCCCAGACGCTGGGCAAGCAGGTTCTGCTCGATCTGCTCACGCAAGGCTGTGATCGCTCGTGCTGGCTGTCCCTCGAGCACATCGATGACCGCCAGATAGCGCCGCACCCGAGGCAACAGCTCGTAGAATCCGGACGGCGACAGGTAACCCCGTCCTTCATACAGTTCCAGTACCTGATACAGCGCACCACGCGCCTTGCGCAGCTCGCCCTGATGCAGCCAGGCCACTCCGTTTATCAGCGGCAGGATGCCGCGGAATCTCGCCTCAGGTACATGTCGCCACTGAGACAGGCGCTCGGCGTCCCGCAGCCAGTGATAGGCGCAGGCAAACTCGTGACTGCGCGCGGCAAGCTCGGCAAGCCCGACATAACCGAAGAAACAGTAGGAATCACCGCAGGTTTCGGTCTCCGCCTTACCGAGCTGATATGCCTCCTGCGCCGGCTCGTCGAGCCCCTGGTAAGCCAGTAGATGCCCCTGCAGCAGTTGCAACCTGCCGATGAGAGGGCTGCGCCGGACGGAGTCACGCAACGCCTGGAGTGTCTCGTTGAGCACGCCGACCGCACGCTCGAACTCACCGGTGAGCTCAAGCAACTGGATTCGATCGACGCTGAGCATCACTTCGTAGAGCACGCTACCTTTTAGCCGTGCGAGTTTCATGCCTTCGCTGTTGTATTGCTGGGCAAGCTCGAGCTCACCTTCAGCCATCGCTTGCTGCGTAAGCACCTGATAACAGAGCACGCGCTGCGCCCAGGCGTGATCGGACAGTACCTCGAGCGCCTGCAGGCAGTTCTGGCGTGCCTCGGGCTCACCGCGCAGGCGGGCCAGAAACCCCCGAAGGGCCTGCCACTGAGCCAATAACTGGGCTTGCCGGCGCGCATCGGGTTGGGGGAAGAACTTGGCCAGCTCGGCCAGACAGTCATCCACTTCATCAAGTCGCGCCGAAATGATCAGCGCCCAGCCCTGCAAAACGATCAGGCGCGTGGTGCTGGCGAACAGGTCCTGTGGCAGCTCGCTTCGCCATTTCAGAAAGCGCGATACGTTATCGCCGATCAGCAACTGTTCCTGTCCGTAACGCTGCAGGTAGTTGGCAGCGACCTCAGGCTGGCCGGCCCATAATGCATGCTCTACCGCCTCGCGCATCTCGCCGCGACTGGCGAACCACTGACAGGCACGCAGATGGGCCTGGGTCGGCGCGGTCGTTTCTGCGGAGCGCTGCAGCATCAGCGCCAGCGGCTTCCACAGGCGAAACCACTCACCGCAGTTATCGATCTGCCGAATGAAGAGCTGGAGCGTCTTGAGGATATCGAGGATTTCGCGACCAACACCGTCGAGCACATGGTCGCAAAGCTCTGCCGAGAAACGCGGCATACGCGCCAGTGCCAGCATGGCCCGCCGCACTTCATCGCTCAGTCCAGCCATGACCTCACGCTGGACGTAATCACGCAGCAATGGCGTCCCGGCAACCAGACGCTCACGCAGCGCCTGCTCATCGGCGTGGAGCAACATCAGACAGACTCCAGCCGGCCACCCCTCCATCACATGATGCAATTGCTGAAAAGTCTCGGACGAGAGCGTCAGACGATGGACGCTCAGGAGTTGCTCGAGCTCTTCGGCGGTGAACGCCAGCGCTTCCGCCTCCAGCTCCAGAAGGTGCCCTTGCAGCAGGAGCCGTGGAAGCTTCCACGCTGGCTGGCGGCGACTGGATACCCACCAACTGATTTGTGCCGGCCCCATGTCCAACAACATATCAATGCAAGCATCGAGTTCCGGGCTGTAATCACGCGGGTAGTCGTCGAGCATGATCCACAGCGGCTGCCGGACTTGTCGCAGCAGCGCCAGCATGTCGTTCTCGGAACGATCATCCTTGCCCGTCCGCTCCCCCAACGCATCGCTCAACTGGCCGTAAAGCGCCTGAACCGTACATGCCCGCCCGCCGAGATCCAGCCACACCAGGCGTGTGCCCGGAGGCACCAAGCGCGCGCACTCGCTCATCAGCACGGTCTTGCCAAACCCGGCTGGGGCGCAGATCAGGCGCAGACGGCAATCGGTATCGAGCAGCGCACGAACCAGCCTGGGCCGGTCGATATGCAGCGGCGGCAGCCGAGGAATGGATGCGAGTTGCTCTACGGCACCTGCCTCTGCACTGAGCGCATCAGGAATGAAGCGTACGGACATGGCAAAGGTTCTCTTGTTCGAATCAGTCCATTGAAACACAGCGCGGTCTGTGCCAGGCATCGCGCTCGGTCGTTACCACGGGCAGCCGAAACGCCAGCCTTGTCGTTGCACACGTCGCATATTGGGCCCAGTGTTCCAGCAATGCGATCGTCCTGACCTCGGGCACCGAATGGAAATTATCATCCACTGGTTCGCCGCAAAAAAAAAGGCGGCCACCTGGCCGCCTTATTCACAGGTTAAATGTCAGTCGATCAGCGCACCCCTGCGTTACGCAGGGCAGCCGGCGTGAAGTCCCGAGCGGAGGCACGATAGCCGTATTCGTGCGGCTTCTCCTCGTTACTCATGCCGATCGCGATGTAGCGGCCGGAGATGATGTCGTAGAGCGCCTCGAACGCGTAAGCCGGCACCTTGTGCTGGTAGTACTGCAGCGAGTGGGCCTCGCCTACACGCCAAAGCTGACCACGACCGTCGTACAGCTCCGACTGGACGATGGTCCAGCTATCCTCGTCGACGAAGAAACGGCGCTTGGCGTAGATGTTGCGCTCGCCACTCTTGAGCGTGGCTTCAATCTCCCAGACGCGGTGTAGCTCGTAACGCGCCAGATCCTGATTGACGTGGCCAGCCTTGATGACGTCGTCGTACTTCAGTTCGCTGGAAGCGATTTCATAGCTGTTGTACGGGATGTACAGCTCTTTCTTGCCGATCAACTTCCAGTCGTAGCGATCAGGTGCGCCGCTGAACATATCGAAGTTATCCGTGGTGCGCATACCGTCCGAAGCGGTACCCGGCCCGTCGTATGCAACTTGCGGCGCGCGGCGTACCCGACGCTGGCCAGCGTTGTAGATCCAGGCCTGACGGGGCTCCTTAACCTGATCCAGCGAGTCGTGCACCAGCAGGACGTTCCCTGCCAGGCGAGACGGCGCAGTCACCCGCTGTTTGAAGAAAAGCAGCGCGTTCTTGGCGCGCTCGGGATCCAGATCCGTCATACCCAGCGGGAACGCCACTTCGTCCTCGAAGTGAACCATGGTGTAGCTACCGTTGGTTTGCGGGGTAGCCTGGACGATATTGCGACGGACGTTGCCACCGCGATAGCGGGTGATATGGTTCCACACCACTTCCAGACCATTCTTCGGAATCGGGAATGCGTAATAACGGCTGTCGGTGAAGTTGGCGATACCGTTGCCGCCCTCGACGAGTTCGGTATTCACAGCACTCTTCTTCGCAGCCTCATAGATCTCATCCGGCACGGCGACCGTACGATGGGTAGGGAATACACGAATCTTGTAGGTTTCGGGATAGCGCTTGAACATGGCCATCTGACCCGCGGTCAGCTTGTCCTTGTACTCTTCGGCATTCTGCGCGGTGATGACGAACTTGGGCTGCTCGTCCTTGAAGGGGTTGGTCAGGTGCCCATTCTTGAGCGGGGCGGCGTCGGTCTTGAGACCACCGGTCCACTCAGGGATGCTGCCGTCGGCGTTACCGGCTTTTTCTGCGCCCAGCGGCGTCAGCGATGTACCGAGCTTGGCGGCTTCTTCTGGGGAAACGGCAGCCATCACACTGCTCGCGAGCAGGGAGAAGGCCAAGACACTCAATAGCTTTCCTGTTTTTTTCATACGATTCCAGTTCCTCTTGATCTTGTTATAGGCCGGAGGCCCATGCCTGTCGCTGATGTCCGGCCGATCATCCTCATCGGCCGGACACTCGGCTGGTCTCCTTAGAAGTTCACGCCCACGCTGAACGCGAGGAAGTCGCGGTCAACCAGCGTGTTGTAGTCGCCGCCGAAGAAATCGGTGTAGGACAGGCTGGCGGTGTACATATTCTGGTACTCGGCATCCAGACCAATGCTGACCGCCTTGGAGCCTTCGTTGAACAGACCGTTGGGGCCGTAGCCGTCGACGTCGTGGGAGAAGGACAGGTTGGGCTTGAGGTTGATGCCGGCGAAGACGTTGTCGTAGTCCGCGATGCCACGCAGGCGGTAGCCCCAGGAGTTGGCGGTGACGAAACCGTGGCGGCCGTAGCGGGCCAAAGCGGCTGGATCATCCGGGGTGCCGTAGATAGGATCACGCCCATAGCGCAGTTCGCTGGTGCTCTCGAGACCGCCGACATGCGTGTAGCCGACCTCGCCCACCACGGTCACCCTACCAGCGCCCAGTACTTGATCGAAGAAGTGAGTGAATGTGGTCTGCAACTGGGTGATTTCCTTGCGGTTGTAGCCGCGATTTTCTGCACCGAAAGTACTTTCAATGGGAGAGGTTCCCGGCGCAAGGGGATTAAGCAAAGCCCGAGTGAGGTCTTGAGTATTCAGCTGAACCGGTGCATTGGGTCGATAGCTGATCTCACCAAACCACGCGGTGCCAGTGGGCAATGTCGTAGAGAAGCTAAGGCCGTAAAGCTGGATATCTTCGGGGTACTCAAGGTAATAGCGGCCGTTGCCAAGCATGACGCTCTGCGCCAAACCAGAGCCAGCACCAGGCACGAGCCCATTAGCTGTACCGATAATGCCAGGCAGCTGCGCTGCGGTAGCCAAGCCAGCAGATCGCGTACTGACGTTTGGCGTCCGACTGTGGTAATTCATGAAATACGCACCATACTCGGTGGCATCACCCAACCAGCGCAATGCAAGACCGAACTGCCCCGAATCACGTGCATCCCGGTCGCCAGCTCGCGGCAAAACCACACCCTCAGGAGTGACTTCGAACCCCTGCCCGAACGCAGCAGCGACGGGTTGAAGAGGAGCGATTGCCGGGCTGCCCACGTGGTAGTTGGCATCACAACCATCCTGAACGACATCTACAGCGAAGAAAGTACCGCAATTATCGGCAACGGTCTGATCCCACTCGAGTTGATAGAACGCCTCCATGCTCAACCGGTCGGTCAGGCTCTGCGAGATGTAGAACATATTGACCGGAATCAGCCCCTCTTTGATCTCAGCACCCGGCCGGCGGAATGCTGCAGCGTCCAAGGGATTGATGGAGTTTATGCTGTTACCGATAAAGGTACTTTCGCCCCAGCTCACTACCTGCTTCCCAAGACGGACGGTCCCGGGCAGATCACCAACGGAATAATTGTGATAGACGAACGCGTCCAGAATTTGCGCGCCGGATGATTGAGCGGCTTCTTTCCGGTTGCTGTCGCTGATGTCCTTGAAAAGACGACTCTCATCCTTCAGCTCGAAGTCATACCAATACTTGCCGCGAACGAAGGCACCGCTATCGCGATAACGAAGCTCGAGATCGTGCACACCCTTGAAAATCTTGGAGAAGGTCTCGCCCTTCTTGAAGTTCAGACGACCATCGTCGCCGGTCTGGGTAAAGCCGGTACCGCCGTTGTTGATGCCGACCAGATCCCTGTCCCTGTCCGCCATGGACCAGCTGGCACCGATGGACATCGCCGAGTCGAATTGCCCTTCGATCTCGCCGATATTGAAGCTCACGGCGTAAGCCGGGGCGGCAGTGCCCAGCGCTACGGCGAGAGCTAGGGACTTCGGCTGGAAGATTCCTTGCCTTGTTGTTTTTGTCATGAGGCGCTCCTGATTGGTTCGAAGTGCGTAAACCCTACCCAGACGTAGAAGGAGGGTTAAGCGCACTAAGGTTTGATTTAGCTTGTAATCCTTTAGTATGAATAGCCTTTCCAGCATTGGCTTTCAGCGTGATTTCGTTCAGCCATGCGTATTTAAGGATGTTCTGAGCTTAGCCGTGAACGCTAGAAGCGCAAAGCCCGCCGCAGAGCCTTTCGTGCGGTTGAAATGAAGAAATGTCGGCTGGCTATCCGAAAGTAGTATTCACCATGCCGATAAGCAGCCCAATCCATCTGGATCAAGGCAGCCGGCATTGTGAAACACCAAACGCAGCCAGCGCGAGAACGAGCGGATCAGGCGCGGACACGCCACCGCTGCGTTACTTTAGGAAGCGCATATGGGGCCAATCGAAACGTAACTGCCGCAGCTCCCAGATCGCAGCGCGCATGACTGCCGCCAGGTCGGCGAATCGTCGCGGCCGTGTGGCTGCGCACTCATTGCGGGCGCGCATGACAATGAGCTCCGCCGAGACGCTTACATGCCCTTTACGGCGTAGATACCAGGGGCGTTGCGCCAGTAGCCCTTGTAGTCCATGCCGTAACCAAAAATGTAGCGGTCGATACAGCTGAGGCCAACATAATCGGCTTTGAGATCCGGGCGGGCCTTACGCTGATGATCCTTGTCGATCAGCACCGCTGTATGCACCGCGGCGGCGCCCGCGTGGCGACAAAAATCGATGATCGCACCCAGGGTGTGTCCTTCATCCAGGATGTCATCAATGATCAGCACGTCGCGATCGATGAAGGAGATTTCCGGCTTGGCTTTCCAGAAGAGCTCACCGCCACTGGTTTCATTGCGATAACGAGTGGCATGCAGGTAGGACAGTTCGAGCGGGAAGTTCAGCTTAGGGACGAGCTTGCCGGAAAAGATCAGGCCGCCATTCATGACGCAGAAGACCACAGGATTGCGGTCGGCCAGCTCGCCGTTGATCGTATCGGCGACCTGGCTGATTGCAGCTTCTACCTGTTCTTCGGTGTACAGGCAGTCAGCCTCGGCCATGACTTGGCGGATATGTGCGAGATCGACGGACATGATGCGATTCCCCTCAGAAAGATGAGTGTTAGAGCGCCAACTGAACCTGGCAACTCGCGCGGTTGAATCGCCGTATCCTGAACAGCGAAAACCTGACCGAACAGCCCACTTTCAGCCGTCCGCGAAAGGGCGGGGAAGATACCCACCCTCGCCGCGCGCAGCAAGTCTGCCGGCCGGATGACACGCGAATAGCCGCTGCCCCGGCGATGCTTTAATCTAAGCCGGTTTATTTGCCCGCCGGAGGCCATAATGCCCATTCGAGAGATCCGCCACCCGCTGATCCGCCACAAGCTCGGTCTGATGCGCCGTGCAGACATCAGCACCAAGAATTTCCGCGAACTGGCGCAGGAAGTGGGATCGATCCTCACTTATGAAGCGACCTCGGACCTGCCGCTGGAACACTACAGCATCGATGGCTGGTGCGGCCCCGTTCAGGTGGAAAAGATCTCCGGCAAGAAGATTACCGTAGTACCGATTCTGCGTGCCGGCATCGGCATGCTCGATGGCGTGCTCAGCCTGATTCCCGGCGCCAAGGTCAGCGCGGTCGGCATTGCCCGCAACGAAGACACGCTGCAGGCGCAGACCTATCTGGAAAGGTTGGTCCCGGAAATCGAACAGCGCCTGGCGATCATCATCGATCCAATGCTTGCCACCGGCGGCTCGATGGTCGCCACCATCGACATGCTGAAAAAGGCCGGCTGCAAGGAGATTCGCGCGCTGGTCCTGGTTGCCGCACCGGAAGGCATCGCCGCCGTGGAGAGCGCGCACCCTGATGTGCTGATCTTCACCGCCTCCATCGATCAGCGCCTGGATGAGCATGGCTACATCGTTCCGGGCCTGGGCGATGCCGGTGACAAGATTTTCGGCACCAAGCAGAAGGACATCTGAGCATGTCGCATCCCGAGGAGCCGGTAGGCCGGCAGGTACTGGCCGGCGCGCAGATGCTGTTCGTCGCCTTCGGCGCACTGGTGCTGATGCCGCTGATCACCGGCATGGACCCCAACGTGGCGCTGTTCACTGCCGGTCTCGGCACGCTTCTGTTCCAGCTGGTCACCAAGCGTCAAGTGCCAGTATTCCTTGCATCGAGCTTCGCCTTCATCGCCCCGATCATCGCCGCCAAGGGTGAGTTCGGGCTGCCGGCCGTAATGGGTGGCGTGGTGGCGGCCGGGCTGGTGTACATGGTGCTGGGCTTCGCCGTGCGCCTGAAAGGACCGGGCTTCATCGACCGCTTGCTGCCGCCGGTGGTCATCGCTCCGGTGATCATTTCCATCGGCCTGGCGCTGTCGCCGGTGGCTGTGAACATGGCCATGGGCAAGGCCGGCGACGGCAGCGCTCAACTCATCACGTACCACACGGCGATGTTCATCTCCATGCCGGCGCTGATCACCACGCTGCTGGTAGCGGTATTGGGCAAGGGGCTGTTCCGTCTGGTGCCGATTCTCGCCGGCGTCGCGGTGGGCTACGGCCTGTCCTTTGCCTTCGGCGTGGTCGACACCAGCGGCATCGCCGCGGCGCCCTGGCTGGCGATGCCCAACTTCATCACACCGGAGTTCAACATCGGCGCCATTCTGTTCATGGTCCCCGTAGCCCTGGCTCCGGCGATCGAGCATATCGGCGGCGTGGTCGCCATCGGCAGCGTGACCGGCAACAACTATGTGAGGAAGCCGGGCCTGCATCGCACGCTCCTGGGTGACGGCGTGGCGACGTCCGCGGCCGGCCTGTTCGGTGGGCCGCCGAACACGACCTACGCCGAAGTGACGGGCGCGGTGATGCTGACCAGGAACTACAACCCGAAGATCATGACCTGGGCGGCGATATTCGCCATCGCGCTGGCCTTCATCGGCAAGTTCGGCGCCGGCTTGCTGAGCATTCCGGTACCGGTCATGGGCGGCATTCTCTGCCTGCTGTTCGGCTCGATCGCGGTGGTCGGCCTGAGCACGCTGATCCGCCATCAGGTCGACCTGTCCGAAGCACGCAACCTGATCATCGTCTCGGTGACGCTGGTGTTCGGCATCGGCGGCATGGCGATCGGCTACGGCGAGTTCACCCTGTCCGGCATCTCGCTGTGCGCGATCATCGCGCTTCTGCTCAACCTGGTGCTGCCCGGCGGCAAGGGGTGGCGCAACAAGCAGCTGAGCGAAGAGCTGTAAAAGCGTGACACCGGCTTTGCTGGTGCCACCACTCGGCGCCCTGAGTGGGCGCCCGGTCGAGCGTATCGACTAGACTGGCGCGATGAACGATTCGACCATTCCCCACCAACAACTCGAAGATACCAGCGTGAGCTGCGCCACCTGCGCCGCCTGCTGCTGTCGACTCGAAGTGTTGCTGTTCAGCGATACCGGCGTTCCGCAGCGCTATATCGACACTGACAGCTGGGGCGGCGAAGTCATGCTGCGCCTGGAGGATGGCTGGTGCGCGGCGCTTGATCGGGACAGCATGCGCTGCACGATCTACGAAAACCGGCCATTGATCTGCAGGGAGTTCGAACTGGGATCAGAGGATTGCCACGAAGAGCGCAAGGGCAGCGCCACGGCATATGGCTGAACGCTATTGGCAGTGCAGGGCTGGCGAAACGCCCTGCAGCACCTAGAGAAAACTCGCTTAGAACGCCATGCGGTAATGCAGGGCGTAGCTTTCGACACCATCGTTCGGCTTCTTGATGCCGGCGTTGGAATAGTGGATTGCGCGCACGCCCACTTCGTGGCCACCGGCGAAGCGCAGGCCCGCACCGATCCGATCCTCGAACTGGAAAGACGAACCGAGACCGTTGCCCTCGACCTCGGTGTTCTCGAATGCCGCGACACCGATGCCTGCCTCGACATAAGGTTTCACCGATTCACCAGCGAACTCGTAGACGAAGACCGGGGCCAGCGAGATGCTGTGATTGCTCGACGATTCGTCGCCCTCCCAGTAGGTATAACCGGCATCCCAGTAGCCGGTCAGTCGGCCCACGCTGGTCTGGAACCAGCTGGTACCGAAATCGAATTGCGCACCCAGGCGATAGGTCATGGTCGACTCGTCCGTCTGGCCGACCGCAACGGTAAAGTCTACGGCGTGGGCAGCCGCCATCGAACCTACAGAGAGTGCCGCCACTGCAGCCAGGGAGAACAGTTTTTTCATGAGAACTTCCTTATCAAACACTGCGTTTGTTTGGTTTTTTGGTGCCAGCATATTTGAGAAACCCCGCTGCGCTTGGAGTTCCTATCGGGGAAAAAACTCGACTTTCGCGTTTTCGCCCCAAAGTATAGGCAACACGCTGGCCATTCGCCGCGGATCGCCGCTGCAATAGAAACGCTCGGAGGCCACCCCGCTGGCGAGTAGATGGCGCTCTGCCAGCAGATCGCGCAAGTGTCGCGCGACGGCTGCCCCAGTATCAATCAGGCGGACGTTTCCAGGCAGTAGCTCGCTGAGCAGCGGCCTTATAAAGGGGTAATGCGTGCAACCCAGAATCAGCGTGTCGCAGCCTTGTGCCAGCAGCGGCCCGACCCACGCCATCAGCATGGCGCGCGTTCCGGCACTGTTCAGATCGCCTGCCTCGATGCGCTCGACCAAGCCGGGGCACGGCTGAGTGATCACCCGTACATCTGCGGCAAAGCGATCAAGCAACGCGGCAAAGCGGGCGCTCTTCAGCGTTCCGGTGGTCGCCAGCACGCCGACGACGCCACTCCGCGTGGCCTGGGCGGCAGGCTTGACGGCAGGCTCCATGGCGATGATCGGCAATTGCGGATACAGCTCGCGCAATTCGGTGACGCCAGCGGCGGTCGCAGTATTGCAGGCCACCACCAGCGCCTTCGCGCCCTTCTCGACAAAAAAGGCCGCAATGACACGGCAGCGCTCACGGATGTATTCCGGGCTCTTTTCGCCATAGGGGACATGGGCGCTGTCGGCGAGATAGAGCAGCGACTCATGCGGCAGGCGCTGCCGGATCTCACGCAGCACCGAGAGCCCGCCTACTCCGGAGTCGAAGACGCCGACCGGTGCGGCGCAGTCAGCCATGGCTTGCGCCACACACCGCACAATGTGGATCGCGCTTGACCCGCAACTCACGGAAGCGACTGGACAGCGCATCGATCAGCAGCAGTCGACCAATCAGCGGCTCGCCGAAGCCAACCAGCAGCTTGAGCGCTTCCAACGCCTGCAGGCTGCCAACCATGCCCACCAGCGGCCCCACTACACCGGCTTCGCTGCAGGTCAGCTCGGCTTCGCTACCGTGCCCATAGAGGCAGTGGTAGCAGGGGCTCGTTTCGACTCGCGGATCGAACACCGAAAGCTGCCCCTCAAGACGGATCGCCGCGCCGCTGACCAGCGGCTTTTTCGCTTTCACGCATGCGGCGCTCACCGCTTCGCGAATGCCGAAGTTGTCCGTGCAATCGAGCACCAGATCGACCCGCTCCACTGCCGCATCCAGGGAATCGGCGTCCAACCCGCTGCGATACGGCACCAGCTGTACATGGGGGTTCAGCGCCCCCAGCCGGGCCATGGCCGAGTCGACCTTGTGCAGGCCAAGCGAGGGTGTGTCGTGAGCGATCTGCCGCTGCAGATTGGTCAGATCCAACGCATCGAAGTCGGCCAGGTGCAGCTCACCGACACCAGCGGCCGCCAGATAGAGCGCTACCGGCGAGCCCAACCCGCCAAGCCCGACGATCAGCACGCGACTCTGTTTGAGGCGCAACTGGCCGTCGATATCGACCTGCTTGAGCAGGATCTGCCGGCTGTAGCGCAGCAGCTCTTCGTCACTCAGCATCCAAGCACCTCACAAAACGCAATCATGGCAGGCGGCCAAGGCTGATGCGCTCATGCCCACCCAGATCGAGCCGGCTTTGCACATCCTCGAAACCGTGGGAAAGCAAAAGCATGCGCACCGCCTCAGCCTGATCGTAACCGTGCTCCAGCAGCAACCAGCCACCCGACTGCAGATGCGCCGCCGCCTGGGCGATGATCGTGCGGATGTCGTCCAGGCCATCCGCACCCGCGATCAGCGCACTCTGCGGCTCGAAGCGGACATCGCCCTGCAGCAGGTGCGGGTCGCTGGCCGGAATATAGGGTGGATTGCTGACGATCATCTGGAACCTCTCGCCGTTCAGACCGGCAAACCAGTCGCTCAGGGTGAACGCAGCGTTGTGCAGTCCGAGCCGCAGCCGGTTGCGCTCAGCCAGCCTCACGGCGGCCTCGATACGGTCCACACCGCAGACCTGCCACGCCGGCCGCTCGGTCGCCAGAGCCAGCGCAATCGCGCCGGTGCCGGTGCCCAGATCGAGCACCCGGGCCGGTGCAGCGGGGAGCAGCTGCAGCGCGGTCTCCACCAGCAGCTCGGTGTCAGGCCGGGGGATCAGCGTATCCGCTGCCACTTCAAGTTCCAGACTCCAGAAGCCCTGGCGCCCGAGAATATAGGCGACCGGTTCACCCTGACGCCTCCGTGCGAGATCAGCAGCAAAGCGCTCGGCACACTCTGCCGGCACCTCGCGCTCCGACCAGGTGCGCAGATAGCTGGTCGACTTGTTCAGGGCGGCCGCGAGCAGCCATTCGGCATCCAGCCTGGCGCTCGGCGAGTCCGGCAGATCGGCACTTTGCAGCAGGGACTCGATGGTTGGCATGAGGTGCTCTTAGCGCGGTGCGCAGCGAAAAGGATCAGTCGCCCAGCGCCGCCAGCTGGTCGGCCTGGTATTCCTGCAACAGCGGCTCGATGACCTGCTCCACGGCGCCGCCGATCACTTCGTTGAGCGAATACAGCGTCAGGTTGACGCGATGGTCGGTGACCCGGCCTTGGGGGAAATTGTAGGTACGGATACGTTCGGAGCGATCCCCGGAGCCGACCAGCAACTTGCGCGTCTCGGAGATTTCCTTGTGCGCCGCGGCGTCCTGGCGGTCCTGCAGCTTGGCGGCGAGCCAGGCCATGGCCTTGGCGCGGTTCTTGTGCTGCGAACGCTCTTCCTGACACTCGACCACAATGCCAGTGGGCAGGTGCGTGATACGAATCGCAGAGTCGGTCTTGTTGACGTGCTGACCGCCGGCGCCGGAGGAGCGATAGGTGTCGATACGCAGCTCGGCCGGATTGATCTCCACCGCCGCCTGCTCATCCGGCTCCGGTAACACCGCCACGGTGCAGGCGGAGGTGTGAATGCGTCCCTGGGACTCGGTCTCCGGCACGCGCTGCACGCGGTGCGCGCCGGATTCGAACTTGAGCTTGGCGTAGACGTTGTCGCCCTCGACGCGGGAAATCACTTCCTTGTAGCCGCCGTGCTCGCCCTCACTCTCGGAGAGGATCTCGACTCGCCAGCCTTGCTTCTCGGCATAGCGCGAATACATGCGGAACAGATCGCCGGCAAAGATCGCCGCCTCGTCGCCGCCGGTGCCGGCGCGGATCTCGAGGAACACGTTGCGCCCGTCGTTGGGGTCCTTGGGCAGCAGCATGCGCTGCAGGTTGGCTTCAAGCGTCTCAAGCTGGGCCTTGGCTTCGGCAACCTCCTCCTCGGCCATCTCGCGCATGTCGGGATCACTGTCCTTGAGCAGCGCCTGAGCGCCCTCGAGATCCTGCTGAACCTTGCACAGCTGCCGATAGGCGACGATCACCGGCTCGACTTCGGCGTACTCGCGGGAATAGGCGCGAAAACGGCTTTGATCGCTGATGACTTCGGCGTCGCCGAGCAGTGCGGTGAGTTCTTCGAAACGGTCCTTCAGGATGTCCAGCTTGTTCAGCAGCGAAGCTTTCATGGTTTTTCCGTGCCCTCGTGCAGGGCGAAGAGTTCCTGGGCCATGCTCAGCGCCTCGACGCGGCCCTCAGCGGAGAGTTTCTTCAGTTGCACGCTGGGTGCATGCAGCAGTTTGTTGGTCAGGCCACGGGCGAGCTGAACGAGAACCTCCTCGGCGCTGCCCCCATTGGCCAGCAGACGCTGAGCCTTGCTCAGCTCGTCGTCGCGAATGCGCTCGGCGTGCTGCCGGTAGGCCTTGAGCACGTCCACCGCGGCCAGTTCGCGCAGACGCTGCATGAAGTCCTCGGTGCCGGCCGCGACCAACTCCTCGGCGGCCTGGGCCGCGCCCTGGCGACTCTTGAGGTTCTCCGCAACCACCTCATGCAGATCGTCGACCGTGTACAGATAGACGTCGTCCAGCTCGCCGACCTGCGATTCGATGTCCCGCGGCACGGCGATATCGACCATGAACATCGGCTTGTGCTTGCGTCGCTTCAGCGCCTGTTCGACCGCGCCCTTGCCGAGAATCGGCAGCTGGCTGGCGGTGGAGCTGATGACGATGTCGCTGTTGTGCAACTCGTCCGGGATATCGGCAAGCAGGATCGCCTGCGCCCCTAGCTCGGCGGCCAGCGCGCTGGCCCGCTCGAGGGTGCGGTTGGCGACCACGATCTTCTTCACGCCCTGCTCGTGCAGATGGCGCGCGACCAGGGTGATGGTCTCACCGGCGCCGATCAGCAGGGCCTGGCTGCGTTGCAGATTGCTGAAGATCTGCCGCGCCAGACTGACCGCGGCAAACGCCACCGAAACCGGGTTCTCGCCGATGGCGGTGTCGGTGCGCACGGTCTTCGCGGTGCTGAAGGTGGCCTGAAACAACCGGCCAAGCAGAGGCCCGACGCTGCCGGCCTCACGGGCGACCGCATAGGCCGACTTCATCTGCCCGAGAATCTGCGGTTCGCCCAGCACCAGCGAGTCGAGCCCGGAGGCAACACGCATCATGTGGCGCACGGCCTGATCGTCGACATGCACATAGGCGCATGCCTTGAGCTCGTCGAGGCTGAGACGGTGATAATTCGCCAGCCAGGCGAGCACGGCATCGGCCTCGACCTGATCCTGTTGCAGATACAGCTCGCTGCGATTGCAGGTCGAGAGGATCGCCGCTTCGCGGGTCGGAGTGACGCGGCACAGTTGCCGCAAGGCCTCGACCATCTGGTCGGGCGTGAAGGCTACGCGCTCGCGGACGTCCACCGAAGCGGTCTTGTGATTAATGCCAAGCGCGAGGAAAGCCATGCAGAATCGCTGATTCGATAACAGAGCGCGCAATTCTCCTACTTCGTCAGATGGAGAACAACCATTGCCCTCGATTGTCGGATTCGATTGGTACTGCCAATCAGCTACCGAACCGGCCTGCGCGCCTCCCAGGGCCCATGGGCTTGACCTGCGGCTTGTGTCATCATGCCGCGACCGCACACCAGCCGTACATTTCCCCTATGAAAAAACTCGCCGCACTTGCCGCCCTGCTGTTCATCGGCGGCTGCCAGACCTTCACGCAGCAAGCCCCCGAAAGCAGTCCGCCGGTCGAGGACGCTGCCCAGGAGAGCTCCGCCAGCGACGCGGCAGAGTACGGCTCATTCAGTCGCCAATCCCTCTATGCACTTCTGGTCGCAGAGCTTGCCGGCCAGCGCAACCGCTTCGACATTGCCCTGGGCAATTACGTACAGCAGGCGCATGCGACACAGGACGCCGGCGTCGCCGAACGCGGCTTCCGCATCGCCGAATACCTAGGCGCCGATCAGGCAGCGCTGGATACTGCCCTGATCTGGGCACGCAACGCGCCGGAGAGTCTCGATGCACAGCGCGCCGCCGCAGTGCAGCTGGCACGCGCCGGCCGCTATGAAGAATCCTTGGAGTTCATGGAAAAGGTCCTGCAGGGTCAGGGCGACACACATTTCGATTTCCTCGCCCTTTCAGCCTCGGAAACCGATCCTGACACGCGCGCCGGTCTGCTGCAGAGCTTCGACAAGCTGCTGCTCAAGCACCCGAACAACCCGCAACTGTCCTTCGGCAAGGCCGTTCTGCTACAGCAGGATGATCGCAGCGAGGAGGCGCTGGCCCTTCTGCAGGAGCAGCCGGACAAGCAGCGCCAGATCCCATCGATCCTGCTCGAAGCGCGCCTGCTGCACAGCCTGCAGCGCAGCGACCAAGCCCTGCCGCTGCTGGAGAAAAGCCTTCGTCAGCACCCCGAAGACAAACGCCTGCGCCTGACCTACGCGCGCCTGCTGGTCGAGCAGGAACGTCTGGAAGACGCCATGGGCGAGTTCGCCACACTGGTCCAGCAACATCCTGCCGACGATGACCTGCGCTTCTCCATGGCGCTGGTGTGCATGGAGGCAGAAGCCTGGCGCGAAGCCACCGTTTACCTGGAAGAGCTGATCGAGCGCGGGAGTCATCTCGACGCCGCTCATTTCAATCTTGGCCGCGCTTATCAAGCCATGGACAAAAAAACCAAGGCCCTGGAGGCCCTCGCCGAGGTTGGCCCCGGCAATGAATTTCTACCGGCGAAACTGCTACAGAGTCAGCTGCTCTACTCCAGCAAACGCGATCAGGAAGCCTCTGCGGTGCTTGCCGATGCCCGCCAGCAGCAGCCTGACTATGCCATCCAGTTGTACCTGATCGAGATTGAGGCGCTCGCCGAGCACAGTCGAACCGAACAGGCCTGGCAACTGGTAGAGCAGGCACTTGCCGAGTATCCCGATGATCTCAACCTGCTCTACACCCGCGCCATGCTTGCGGAGAAGCGCGGCGATCTGGGCCAACTGGAGCGCGACCTGCGCTTCATCATCGAGCGCGAGCCTGACAACGCCATGGCACTCAATGCGCTGGGCTACACGTTGGCCGACCGCACCAGCCGTCATGACGAAGCACTGCAGCTGATCGAGCAGGCTTACCAACTCAACCCCGATGATCCTGCGATCCTCGACAGCCTTGGCTGGATCAACTTCCGCCTGGGCAAGCTTGCCGAGGCGGAAGTTCTGCTGCGCAAAGCGCTGCAGCGCTTCCCCGACCACGAAGTCGCCGCACATCTAGGCGAAGTGCTATGGACAAAGGGTGAACGCAGCGAGGCCCGCGCGGTCTGGTCGAAGGCACTCAAACTACAGCCGGACAGCCCGATCTTGCTCGAGACGATCAAGCGGCTGACCGGATCGGAGAAGCTCTGACCCATGTCACTGTTGAAAAACCTCCTTGCTCCCTGCCTGGCCCTCCTGCTTGCTGGCTGTGCCGCCCTGGGCCCACACGAATCGGTTGAAGGCCCCGGCAATGCCGGGGCCTGGAAGGAGCACCGTAGCCATGTAGCAACGCTTGATGGCTGGCAGATCAGCGGCAAGATCGGCATTCGCGCACCACAGGAATCCGGCAGCGGCACGCTGTTCTGGCTGCAACGCCAAGACTACTTTGACATCCGCCTGTCCGGCCCCCTAGGCCGCGGCGCCACGCGACTAACCGGCCGACCGGATGCCGTGTCGCTGGAAGTTGCCGGTCAGGGTCGCTTCGAAGCGGAGTCCCCCGAAGCGTTGGTCGAAGCTCAGCTCGGCTGGCAGTTGCCGGTCTCCCACCTGCTCTGGTGGGTGCGCGGGCTGCCAGCACCGGACAGCCGCAGTCGCTTGAGCCTAGACAGTGAGAGCCGCCTGGCGCGTCTTGAGCAGGACGGCTGGCAGGTCGAGTATCTGGCCTATGCCGAACACAACGGTTTCGTCCTGCCCGAGCGCATCCGGCTACAAGGGCACGATCTGCAGATCACCCTGGTGATCAAGGACTGGCAACCCCGCCAGCTGGGCCGTTGAATGCTGACGCTACCAGCGCCCGCCAAACTCAATCTGATGCTGCACATAGTCGGGCGCCGCGCCGACGGTTACCACGAGTTGCAGACGCTATTCCAGTTTCTCGACCATGGTGACGAACTCAGCTTCAGCCCGCGTGAAGACGGCGAAATCCGCCTGCATACCGAGCTGCCGGGGGTCGATCACGACAGCAACCTGATCGTCCGCGCAGCGCGCCTGCTGCAGCATGAGAGCGGTTGTCCGCAAGGTGCCGACATTTATCTGCTCAAGCGGCTGCCCATGGGCGGTGGTATTGGCGGTGGCAGCTCCGACGCGGCGACCGCCCTGCTCGGCCTGAACCACCTGTGGCAGCTGCATCTGGAGGAAGACCAGCTGGCCGAGCTAGGGCTAACCCTGGGCGCCGATGTCCCGGTATTCGTTCGCGGCCGGGCGGCCTTTGCCGAGGGGGTTGGCGAGCGTCTGCAACCGGTCGAATTACCCGAACCGTGGTTCCTCGTAATCGCGCCGCAAGTCTCTGTTAGTACAGCGGAAATATTTGCCGACCCAGAGTTGACACGTAATACCCCGGCCATTACAGTTCGCAGCCTTCTTGCAGGGGGCGGTCATAATGACTGTCAGCCGATCGTCGAGAAGCGTTATCCAGAAGTTCGTAACGCTTTGAGCTTGTTGAACAAATTCGTTCCGGCAAGCATGACTGGCACTGGAGCTTGTGTGTTTGGGAGCTTCCCAAACGAAGGCGAGGCTGATAAAGTCCGCCGCCAACTTCCAGACACTTTGCCAAGTTTCGTGGCCCGCGGTCGTAACGTTTCGATGTTGCACCGATGCCTTGAAAAACTGGCGCAGGAAGTAAGTGCGTAGCACACAGGTTGTACGATACAGGGGCGTCGCCAAGCGGTAAGGCACCAGGTTTTGATCCTGGCATGCGTTGGTTCGAATCCAGCCGCCCCTGCCATAACCTCCTAAGGTTCGTATGATCGAAGGCGCACTGGATACATAGAAGTTGACCCTACAGGGGCGTCGCCAAGCGGTAAGGCACCAGGTTTTGATCCTGGCATGCGTTGGTTCGAATCCAGCCGCCCCTGCC